>JALZUY010000060.1 GCA_023301395.1 Nonlabens sp. | reverse complement strand
TGTACAAAAGAATACGAGAGACGTTAAGTTTCTAGAAGAAAACAAGATGGATAATGAATAGTTGGTTAGTAAGTAAAAGAGTGGCTTGGTTTTCCAAGCTGCTCTTTTTGTTTGTAATGCGAAGCATGGTAAGTTGAGTAAACTTTGATAAAACTTTAGAAAAATGAGAAAATTGATAACAAATAAAAATTTGACAATTATAAATTTTTTGATTGTAACATATTTTATCCTGATTTGGTTGGTTAACTTTTATAAGATAGATTTTGTGCTTATTGGGGTTTTTAGAGAAATATTGACACTTCCGTTTCTTGTTATGCAAATTGTGTTTTTAGTCATCGGGATCAAATATTTATTTCAGAAAAAGGGCAATTTATTGACAATCATTAGCATTGTATCATTAGTTATATGCACGATTATTACAGTGGGAAGTTTCTTTTGAAATTAGATTTGAGTAAGGTTATGAAAAGCAAAATTATATATTGAATTTATCAGGTTAAGTAATTTCTCACTACATTAGAATTGAAAACCTTTTAGGAATATAATGCTAACCAATTTTACGATCACCCTGAAAAATTGGACAACGAAATTGGACAAAATATTAAATAGAAACTATGAACTCAAAAATAGAAAAGGAACTGGATGCGCTGGTTACGGCAAACGTAATTACGCCATCTGTTCAAGAAGATATACAGCAGTATTTTGCCAGAGATAAAGCGCCGCAGCCTAATAAGTTGTTTGCCATTTTTGGAGTACTCGGTTCTTTGTTAACTGGATTAGGGATTATCTTAATTCTAGCCCACAATTGGGACGATTTTACAAAAGCAACAAAAACTATATGGGCGTTTGTGCCTTTGGTAGTTGGTCAATTGTTTGCGGCATATACGCTCATTAAAAAACGAAACAATGCCTGGAAAGAAACGGCCGCGGTATTTCTGTTTTTTGCCATTGGAGCAAGTATATCCTTAGTAAGTCAGATTTATAATATACCAGGCGAGATGTCCTCTTTTTTACTCACTTGGATTATTCTTGCAGCTCCATTGGTGTATCTGCTAAAGTCTCACGCAGCAGCGCTATTACATATCTTATTTGCTACGATTTACGCGTGTAACCTTGGTTATTTTAATGATGACAGCCCTTACCTCTATGTTTTGCTACAATTATGGTTAGCGCCTTATTACTGGATGCAACTAAAATCTAGCCCTAGAGCTAATGTAACCAGTATTTTTAATTGGTTTGTGCCTTTGAGTGTGCTTATTTCATTAGGGGCATTTGTGCAAGGAAATAGCATCATAGGTTTTGTGATGTATATATGTCTTTTTGGTTTGTTTTACAATATTGGCAAACTGCCGTTTTTTAACCATCAAAAAATGCGTAAAAACGGCTATCTCATTTTAGGTTCTTTGGGTACAGTAATAACATTACTCATTGCGAGTTTTAGATTTATATGGACGGAGGCAGATTATTTGATGAGCAACGGTTTCTATATTCAGAATACAAATGATCTAATTATTACAATTGTTTTAGGAGCAGCTGCTTTAAGTGTTTTAGGGTATCTCTTAAAGAGAAAACAGTTGAGGCCTTTTAATCTATTTCAGTATGCTTTTATAATATTTGCGAGTATTTATGCCTTCGGGCCTATGGGAGGAGGAGTGTCAATGATACTCACTAATCTCCTTGTACTAGCACTCGGTATTTTTGCGGTGGAAATAGGAGCACGTAAAAAGCTGTTCAGTATTTTAAACTATGGCTTACTAATCATAACAGCACTCATCGCTTGCCGATTTTTTGACACCGATATTTCGTTTGTCATCCGCGGTTTGCTATTTGTGGCAATAGGTGCTGGCTTCTTTGGGGCAAACTACTTTATGTATAAAAAGGCTTCAAGAGATATTATTTCAGAAACAAAGAATAATCATAAAATTGAAAACAATGACTAAGACATTTTTAATTGTAGGCTTTATCGTTATGGTAGCTGCGCAGTGGTTTGTCCCTGGACAAATGATTGTAGAACAAGAACGCGTATTAACAGAAGGAACGGCATATAAGTTTAGGACGATGCCTATAGACCCGAGTGATCCCTTACGGGGAAAATACATTAACCTTAATTTTGAAATGCGCAGGGCGTTTACAAAAGACAGTACGATAGCCTATACAGATGACCTCTTTGTATATATAAAGAATGATGTTGATGGTTTTGCAAAAGCGACAATCGCAAGTAAAGAAAAACTAGCGATCGATCAAGATTATATTAAAGTAACTGCGAGCTCCTATTATAGAGACACCATTAATTTTAGAGTGCCTTTTAATAGATTTTACATGGAAGAAAGTAAAGCTTATCCAGCAGAGGTGTTAGTGCGTCGTGCCAATCGTGATAGCTTAATTGACAATATTTATGGTCTGGTTTATATTAAAGATGATCGGGCGGTGCTTGAAAATGTAATGATTAATGACGAGCCAATTAAAGACTATGTGGCAAAGCACTTAAAAGAGAACACCGAGTTGTAACTCGGTGTTTATTTTGATGATTGGGACGGCTCTTTTCTTATCGGAAAGGAGTCGTTTTTTTGTTTTTAAGTTTTACTGAAACTATAGCTA
>JALZUY010000059.1 GCA_023301395.1 Nonlabens sp. | reverse complement strand
AAACATCTCAGCAAATGTAGTCGTATGCTGTCCTTGTTTATGTTGCAGGCTTATCGCCTTAGTTTTTAAAGCAAGCCCAGGTTGTATCGCATTTGCGGTGGTACTTTTTCCTGCTCCACTATGTCCTGCAAACATGCTGGTTTTACCTAGCATTTTTTCTTTTACAAGATCTATATTCTTTCCTGTAGCTGCACTAATCGCTATACAATCATAATCTATTGATTTATACAAGTGCATCAATACGCGTACTTCATCGAGCTCAGTCATCGCAAGCATTTCTTCTCCAGTTTCTGGATCTAGCACAACCTCACCTTGCTCGTCATTATAAGTATCTACTTTGTTAAATAATAATACAACAGGGATTTGATACGCAGCTGCGCTTACTAGTACACGATCAATAAAAGAAGTAAACGTAGGCGGATTATTCAAGGTTACTATCAAGAAAAGTTGATCTACGTTTGAAGCAATAATATGTGTTTGCTTAGATAGATTAACAGACTTGCGCACGATATAATTATCGCGCTCTTCTATCTCATTAATGATTCCTATTTCTTCATCACCTTTTTTCTCAATCTCAAACTCTACTCGGTCACCTACAGCAACTGGATTAGTGCTTTTAATTCCTTGAAGCCTGAATTTACCTTTTATACGACAAGAATACATCGCACCATCGGTTCCTTTTACTTCATACCAGCTTCCTGTGGATCTATAGACGGTTCCTTTCATATCGCTGCGCTCAAAAAACAAAAACAAAACGAAAAACAAGTCTGAGCTCGCCTGAATGAATGCAATAGAACATTACTTTTTATTTTATTTTTTATTTTACTTTTACTTTTAGTTCTAATCAAACATTTTTTGTTGATGGTGAATACTTTCTTGGTGAATCGCTTTATAAAAAGCTTCTATAAATGAGTCGCTCAAGCCGCCATTTGCTCCTTGATCTTTCATTTGAGCAAGAGTACGCTTCCATATTTCACTTTGCAAGATAGACACATTATCTTTCTTCTTCAAGGTTCCTATATCTTCGGCAAGTTTCATTCTTTGACTCAGGAGTCCTATAATCTTAGCGTCTAAGTTATTAATATCTGTACGTATAATCTCAAGACTCTCTGTAGAACTATCATCAGAGAAGTTCTTTTTTCTTATGCGCAAATCTTCCATGATTTGAATCATAGTAGGTGGTGTGATTTGCTGCGCGGCATCACTCCATGCTTTCTCAGGAGTAGGATGCGTTTCTACCATTAAACCATCAAACCTTAAATCTAGCGCTGTTTGACATACGTCAAAAATCATATCTCTATTACCTGTAATATGTGATGGATCGCAGATGAGCGGTAAATCTGGATGCATGGATTTTAAATCAATGGGAATTTGCCATTGTGGATTATTTCTATAATCTGTTTTTCTATACGTAGAGAAACCTCTATGGATTACACCTAAGTTTTTAATTCCTTGAGTCTGGAGACGTTCTACCGCACCTAACCATAGTGAAAGGTCTGGATTCACTGGGTTTTTTACAAGTACCACCTTATCAGTTCCGTTTAAAGCCTCAGCAATTTCTTGGACTAGAAATGGGTTTACCGTAGTACGAGCTCCTAACCATAATACATCTATGTCATATTGCAATGCAATTTTTACATGCATCGCACTACCTACTTCTATTGCAATTTGAAGGCCAGTTTCTTCTTTGGCACGCATTAACCATGGTAATGCAATTGCTCCTACTCCTTCAAAGCTACCTGGTCTCGTACGTGGTTTCCATACTCCAGCACGCAACATAGTCACATCGCTATCTTTAAGTGCATGAGCAGTTTCTAGCACTTGCTCTTCAGTCTCAGCACTACAAGGACCTGCGATTACCAGTGGATGAGCCAGCTTTAGATCATCCAACCATTTCCTATTCTCTTTTGTAATTTCCATAATTGCTACAAATTTAGCATAAAGCCTACTGTTCGATACATTCAGGACACTTTATCGCATAAAAAAAGTCCTGACGCAACCATCAGGACTCTATATTTTAAAAATTAAGACATAGGCTACCTGAACGTTTCTTGAAAAACGCGCCAGTTAAGCCATAATCTTATTTGATTCTTCATTGAAATTCAAAGGTAAGCTTGTAATTCAAAACTCTTGCATCTGTTTTAAAATTTTTAAGAATTGGATTCGTTTATGAGAAGGTGAATTAAATAATTTTGCCCTATAACTCTTCTTTAATGAGATAAACTTCATATTAATTTCGCTTTCGCGAAAGCGTAACAAACACAATTCTTATCTTTACCTTATGTCTATAGAAGTTCAAAAAGTATCCAAATATTACGGCAGCCAAAAGGCGCTGGACGAAGTTAGTTTTTCTATAAAAAGTGACGAGATTGTAGGTTTTCTAGGCCCAAATGGCGCTGGCAAATCAACCATGATGCGTATTTTAACAACATACCTCAATCCAAGTGATGGTAATGCAACCATAAATAGACACGACATTACAACCGCTCAAAAAGAGGTTCAAGAATCTATAGGGTATTTACCTGAGAGCAACCCTTTATATCCAGAGATGTATGTGCGCGAGTACCTAGATTTTAGTGCTGGAGTTTACAAACTTAAAGATGCAAAAAATCGCATCACTCAAGTTATAGAGGAAACAGGATTGACCTCTCATGTAGGTAAAAAAATAAGCCAACTCTCAAAAGGATACAAACAGCGTGTAGGTCTTGCAAACGCGCTTTTGCACAAGCCTAAAGTACTTATCCTAGACGAACCTACTACTGGATTAGACCCTAATCAACTCGTTGAAATAAGACAGCTTATTAAAAAGGTAGGTGAGCACACAACTATCTTACTTTCTACACACATTATGCAAGAAGTAGAAGCGATGTGTGATCGTGTGATCATTATCAATAAAGGTAAAATTGTTGCTGACGATTATTTGAAGAATCTCAAAAGCGATGCTGCTCAAGTTATAGAAGTAGAGTTTGATTATAAAGTAGAACCTGAATTATTGAATCGTATTTCTAAAGTACGTGAAGTAACCGATCTCATCAACGAGCCTGGATTTACATATTCGTTAAAATTTGAGACTCAAGAAGATATGCGTAGTACCGTTTTTGATTTTGCTCATGATAATGAATTGAAAATTTTATCACTCAATAAAAGGAATAAAAATCTTGAGACTATGTTTCAGGAATTGACGGGTGAGTAAAGAGTAGGCAATAACAGACAATTTCAAATTGAGTTAAATTGAGGAAAAGAAAAAAAGTACTTATTGTATTTCTAATTATCATTCTGGTTG
>JALZUY010000058.1 GCA_023301395.1 Nonlabens sp. | reverse complement strand
CATTTTCTTTGTCTAAACCATAAAGTGGTACTTCAAAATCATTAAGATCTAGTACTTGAGTAACAGGCTCATTAAATAATGATGCGGTATAGCTTGCTAGTTGTTTATTGATAGATGTAGAACTATTACTTCCTGCAAATGCGGTTATTTTCATGTTATATAATTGGTTTTATAAAAATAGCTGTACTATAGCAATGTTGAGTTGTGGAAATGTTAATTTATCAACTCAAAGGCGGCCATATATTATTCTCGTCTCGATTTTGAGGATTGAAAACAATCCAAAGATGTTCACCTTCTGGACGCCACAAATTAGTTTCATCCCATACGTTTACAAAATCTGTGTGTTTACCATCTGGAGTATCAAACTCATAATCTATACGCACTGGATTTCTATTGTTGATATGCTGGCTGGTATCTATAGCCACATTAAGAATGGTTCCACGAGTAGGAATACCTGCTTTAAGGGCATTCAGTTTTTGCTTGGATTTATTTAAACTCCATCTTAGTATAAAGAATCCTATTAAAGGGAAAAGCAACGCAGGCCAGAAACAAATCCCTGGAATAATAAATATCATAAATATGGCACCTACCATAAATGCTGGATTCTTCCAATACCGCACTTTGTTTTCATAACCTGGAGCAAGGAATCGCGGTGCAATTGGTGGTTCAGGTAATCGTGGTGTTCCTGGGATGTGCGGTAACTCGCCACCACAACTTTTACAATTTGTAGTTAGATCACGACGGTTAGATGCAGTGCACCATCCACACTGTAGTACCCAAGGTTCTAATACCGCAATAGGACCACCACATTTATCGCATTGTAGCAGCTCATTATCACATTCTGTAAGACACCATTCACAGGCTGTTATTCCATGTTTCATTTATTGGTACGCGTTAGTATACGCAAGTATATCGTCTATATCCTCATTTGATAATTGAGGAAATGAATTCATGTTAGTCTGTTTATATTCATTATAAATTCTCATAGCTTGCACATCGCCACTAGAAATCAGCTCTTGCGAATTTTTAATCCATGAGTATAACCACTCTCTTTCATATTTTTCTGAGATACCTAATAGTTCTGGCCCAGTAGATCGTTTGAAAAGTTTATGACATGAACTGCAGTTTGCCTTAAATAACACTTGACCTTTTCCCTGTTGCTTTGTTAATTTCTTAGGAACATCAATGATCTTTACAGGAACAGCTGCAATTGTTTCTTGTGGTATAGTACCTATATAAAGTACGAGCACGAAACAAATGGCAACTGCTGTGATCAAAAAGGTAAAAATATAAGCGATAACTTTAGTAAGTGATTCTAGTATAGTGCTGATAGTTAAATAGTTAAGCTTTGTTTTATCGCTTTCGCGAAAGCGTCTAAAAACACAATAAAAATACGACCCAAACGATAAATAGACTAGAAAAAAGGAAGTTTTTACAATAGACAAATCACATAGAATTTATTATTTTTGTAGAAAACATCTATCATGACGATTACTCAACTGAAATATGTTCTTGCCGTTGCACAATACCAAAATTTCACTAAAGCAGCAGACAAGGTTTTTGTAACACAGCCAACCTTGAGTATGCAAATTCAAAAGCTTGAGGATGAGTTAGATATTCAGATTTTTGATCGCTCAAAAAAGCCAATTGAACTAACAGAAACAGGCAGGAAAATTGTGAATCAGGCACGTAATATTGTCAATGAAAGTGAACGCATACAAGATATCGTAGACCAAGAAAAAGGTTTTATAGGTGGCGAGTTCAAGATAGGAGTGATCCCTACGGTTATGCCTACTTTATTACCTATGTTTTTACGCAATTTTGTCAATAAATATCCTAAAGTTAAACTGCGCATAGAAGAGCTCACTACAGAGAATATTATTGATGCACTGCAAGATGGTAGTATAGATGCTGCGATTGCAGCAACTCCATTGAATAATGACATGATTAAAGAGCGTATTCTTTACTATGAACCTTTTGTGGCTTATGATCCTAGAAACGCTGGTAAAGAAAAAACAAAACTCAAAGTAACAGACATTAATGCCGATGAGCTTTTATTATTAGAGGATGGACATTGTTTCAAGGATAGTGTTCTCAATTTATGTCGTGGAACTCGTGATACTAAGGATGAAAATTTTATGCTAGAAAGTGGTAGTTTTGAGACGCTTATCAAACTGGCCGATGAAGGCTTAGGAATGACCTTATTGCCTTATCTTAATACAATGGATTTAAGCGAGCGCAAGAAAGAAAATTTAAGATTCTTTGAAGATCCTTCTCCAGCACGTGAGGTGAGCTTAATCTATCATCGTAGTGAGTTGAAGTTACAAATCATTGAAGCTTTACAAGAAGTAATTGCTGGAGTGATTAAAGGTGCTATTGCTTTTTCAAACGTGCAAATTATAAGTCCTGTGGCAAAGAGGTAGTTATTTGATTTTTCAATCTACTAAAATGTTTTTTCAATTTTTTAGGACTCATTCAATTCTTACATTGAAAAGAATATATAACTATCGCTAGATGTTAAAAGGATTTTATAGATCAATAACAGCAAATCCTATATGTATATTTCCTGTTTCGGGATCAACAAATAATTCTCTTTCTTTAACGGTTCCATGACAAGTACTCTTTGAACAGAATAGAGATCCACCAGCGAGCCTGATTGAGTCGTTGTTCTCATTTTGTGTAATATCCCATACATTACCTATTGTATTTACTGTATTTACTTTGGAAATAGGTAGTTTATTATCAGATACAACAACTCTAGTATCATGCGCTACAATATCCCAGTATTCTTCATAGGTAGGCAATCTTTTTTGTGCCCATTTACAATAAGCGAGTGCATCATTATAACTTACTTGTGTAACCGGTAGTTCACCCGAAATCACATTGTTTAAACCGTCTGGTTTTCTCCAATTTGCATGATCTACTTTTTTGAAATTATAAACATCGGTTTGTACGATAGACCATCCATATTTCTCAGCATCAGTAATGTAATTTGTTTGATTTACAAATAATGTAAACTGATCATGTGAGACTGTTTTTAATTCAATTATCTCGTTCTCACAAGAAGAAAAAAGAAGGGAAAGTAAAATAAAAACGTTCCATGAGATTAAATATTTATTCCACATAATCAGGCACTGCTTTTTGCCAGCCATTTGCTAGTTGCTTAGATAAGTCTTTTATAGTATCACTGAGTGTTTCATTACCAGCAATATTTATAGTTTCGTGAGGATCAAGCTCGCTGTCAAATAACTCAATACTTTTTAAATCACCTCTAGTGCCTATTTTATGGTTCCATTTATACCATTCTATGTAATGATATTTTTTTGTATTTATGGAATAACCCATATATCTTTTACCATCTGCCGATACTTTGGGTCTGCGATGAAACTGACTGAATGCAGCGCTTTTCCATTCACGTTCAGGATCTTTAATTAAAGGCACAAAGCTGGTACCTTGCATATAATCAGGAGTCTCTATGCCGGCCAGTTCACAAAGTGAAGGGAACATGTCAATTAATTCTGTGATTTCAAAGGTTTGTGCACCTTTGTTTTCTTGATTAGGATATCTAATAATCATAGGAACTTTGAGATCTATATTATAGTTGGTCATTTTTCCCCAACTATTATGATCTCCTAATTTCCAACCATGATCACCCCAAATAATAATAATAGTATTTTCATAGATACCTATTTCTTTCATGTGAGAAATAAGATTACCTATCAATGTATCAACATAACTTACACTGGCATAATAGCCATGCTTTAATTTACGGGAAGTATCTTCATCCATTCTATAAGAAGATTGAGGATGACCTATATCATTAAACCCATCATAATGACGCAATTCATACATAGAATTCATAGTATGTCCTGGAGCATATTGTGGAACATTAGGATTTGCTGCGAGAGGAATATTTTCTGGATCATATAGATCCCAATATTTTTTAGGCACAGCAAAAGGTAGATGAGGTCTAAAATAACCTAGCCCCATAAAGAAAGGTGTATCACTTGCGGCAAGTCGTGTGAGTGTTTTTTTTGTTAATTCATTTTGTGCTCCATCATAATACATGGTATCATGAACGGCAGCAGCTTCCCATGCTGGACCAGTATTCCAACCGTCAGCATATCTTACTGGTCTTAATTTTAATAGAGAATCTCTTTTCTTTGCTTGAGAGGCGTTTATTTCTTCACTGATGTAAAAGGTTTCTCCATCTCTTTTTAACCAGTCTTTACGTTTATATCTACTAGGCCGTAAATCGGGTTCATCCCAGGAGATAGAATCGGGCATGTAATTATGAAAGATCTTACCTAGGTTAACGGTATGATATCCGTTTTTCGCAAAATGCTGTGGCATTGTAACAGCAGCAGGATTGATCTCTCTAAACTTATCTCCTAGATGCCATACGCGAGTAGAGTCAGGTCTTAAACCCGTCATTAAACTTGCTCTTGAAGGTGCACAAACAGCTACTTGAGTAAATGTGTGTCTAAAAGTGGTTCCCTCAGTAGCTAGTTGATCAATATGAGGAGTTATTGCTATTGAATCTCCATAAACACCTAGTGTTGTTCTTAAGTCATCGATAGAAATAAATAGAACATTAGGCTTCTTTATGACCTCTTTAGGGCTATTACAGCCATTTAATATTATAAATACAAGTGTGAATAGGGAATAAGGAAAGAACTTTTTTTTCATTGGTATTATTTATAGAGGTAAGAACCTTTTCTTAAAACTGTTTCTATGATTCTAAGATGAATTTTGCTCCTGCTTTAGCGTGAATATCTGTAGTATTAAAAATAGGAATTTTTAGATCAGTCTCTTTAATCATTAATGGAAATTCTGTGCATCCTAAAACAACTCCTTGAGCACCTAAGTCCATTAAGGTCTGTATGGTATGAATTACATAATCTTTAGATTGAGAAATAACATTCCCATAAGTCAACTCCTCTTGAATGATACGATGTAACTCATCTATAGTTTCATCTTTCTTTGGAGTAAAAACCTCGATTCCATGATCAGCTATTCTTTGGGTGACAAAATCTTCAATCATGCTGTATTTTGTACCTAAAAAACAAACCTTTTTAATTCCATTTGCTTTAATAGCATCAGCCGTAGCGTCGGCTATGTGTAGAATAGGAGTGTGGATCTCTTTAACGACTTTATCATAAACTTTATGAGGCGTATTTGCACAAAATAGGAGTGATTGAGCACCTGCTTTTTCAAGACTTCTAGCTGCTTCAATAAGTAATTGAGCAATACCATCCCAATCTGATTCTATTTGAAGTCGATGTATTAATGACTGATTGAGTGTGTAGACTAATAATGGAGGATTTGTATTATCTCCATAATGCGTGTTCACATATTGATTGATATATCTATAATATTCAATGGTTGAATGCCATGATGTTCCACCTATCAAGCCTAGAGTTTTCATTTTTCAACGGTTTTCTTAAACAAGAATAAATCTCTTGAAATATCCACTAAGAATATTTACTTCTTGTCAACTAGTTCTATTCTATCCTCTGTAATAGTAATGAGTTTTTGTCTATAAAGATTTCCTATCGCTTTCTTATATGCTTTTTTACTCATGTTGAGGTGAAAACGTATATGATCTGGAGGACTCTTATCGGTGAGTAGTAAGTAACCACCTGGACTCTCATGGAGTTGTTCTAGAACAGTTTCTACATCACTGTCAATCACATTTAAAAAACCTTGAGGCCGCAACGATACATCAATTTTCTCGTCCTCTCTTATGTTTTTAATATAACCAGTATGCTCTGATTTTATCTCGAGATCATTATAAACCTCGCTTTTATAAAGCAATCCTTCAACTTCATTCTCTATTAAAACAGTATAACCTAGTGGTGTTGCTGTTTCAATGATCAACTGTACTTTATCACCTACATTAAAATCCATTTCTTTGTATATTTTTCTAGCTGTGAAATTATTTAAAATTGATGACTTTTCAGTTGTTTTATGGAATTCATGTCCACACTTAAAATAAAGCATAAAAAAGCTCCAATAATCTATAGGATTTTGGAGCTTTAATGAATTATTAAAAATTCTCTTTATATTCTATTCCTTTTTTTGCTCATCATCATGATCTTCATCTTGGTTGTGAGTTTTGAGTCATTCTTCTCCTTTTTTATCCTTGAAGATATCCATCCACACTTAATGTCTCAAGAGATTCAATAAATATTTCGAGATCATAAGATGTAAATAGTAAAGATGCTATGAATAGGAGTGAGAGCAAATTTCTTTTCATTGTTCCACACTTTTTAAATTTTAAAAAAGGTGCAACATAAAAGTAATCTTAAAGTATTAGGAAAAAGGTGTGTATTTCAACGAGCTCTAGGGTAGTTTGTTATCGCTTTCGCAGAAGCGTAATAAAAAAAACATTCTACAATATTATAAACTAACCATGCAGTAAATTCTAACAAGATCACAGCCACTCTATAATTGTTTCACTCTAAATGGAGTAGATAAAAAATGGTGCTGGATCAAAGAATTAGTAAAAATTAGCCTTGATTGCCTGTGTAATAAGCTCTTAAAAGAGGCCTTTGCCATAGCAAAATCAGGATTAGTATATGATGATGGATATAGAAGTGTACTCGTTAGAAATTAAGTGAAATTCACTTGTTTTTCACCACAGTTCTTTGTTGGCGCTCATTTCTATTCATTAAGAGTCCAAATCAGAGCTTTTTCTTTTGTAGTTCTAAATATTGTGTTATGTTGTTCTTTAGGTTCGTCTGAATATTTCCATACTAATCCAAGATTCAAGTTTTCTAATTTTGTATTTAATTTCCTTGTGTGTGTTGAAATGTCAACGGCATCAGAACCTGCAAACCAAAGTTTCTTTTTCTTTTCATATTTCTCTTTTGCTAGAGATTCAAAATTTTCAACTAAATATTGCTCGTTATACCACAAAGAAGGATCCATTGCGATATAATAGTCAAACATATTATTATCCAAGAGGAATGTCTCTATTACAAAAATTCCTGCGGCAGATTCCCCAATTATCGCTCTTTTATTTTTTGTTCGATATTTTTTATTTATTTCAGTAAATAATTCGTTTTTAATAAAATTTCTAAAATTATTTGAGCCACCTGGATTTGGTACAATTTTTAAATCATATTCAATTTCAGTTGGTCCTGACAAATCTCTCCTTCTTTCCGTATTTTCAATACCAACTAAAATATAAGCTGGAATTTTGCCTTCTTTAATCAGTTTTGCCAAAGTATTAGCTATGTGTGGAAAATCTTCTTTCGTTCCACCATCAGGCATATAAAGCACAGGGAAATTGTCAGTCGATTCATCGTAGTTAGGTGGTGTCCAAATGTTGATAACTCTGTCTTCATTTACAAATTTTGAACTAATCGTTAAACTGTCGTGTTCTGGAATCGGATCGTTATATTCGATTGCTCTGTTTTTACAACTAATTGTCATTGCTACAATAAATAGAAAGTAGATAGCTTTTTTCATATTTGTTCGTTTTTCTTAAATGTGTGCTAACGGCTCCGTGTGTGAAAAGTAGGGCAGTTGTAAGCGATACATTTCGGATGAAGCACA
>JALZUY010000057.1 GCA_023301395.1 Nonlabens sp. | reverse complement strand
CTTATGCGTTATGGGAACTTGGTGCTCCAGCTCCTGATTGTGCATCTAGTAACCCTAACGACTGTCGTTACTGGTGTTACAAAGGATACCCAGCTGAGTATACTACTGTATCTGTAACTACTCTTGCAAATGACGCAAGTTTTAACAGAGTACCTGTTGCTGAACAATCTGGAACTTATACTGTACGTGTAGTTGATCAACCAGCGCGTGTTGAAGAAATTGAAGTGCCAGCTGAATATGCTAACATTACTCGTACTATTCTTAAAAATGATGCTGCAACTGCTGAAAACGTAGTTCCTTCAACTCAACAAACTATTACTCGTGAGAGATTAGTTTCTAAAGGTGGTCTTACTGTATGGTCTGAGGTTGATTGTGCTCTTGTTGAAGAGAACAACCTTCAAATCAACTGGGCAACTGGAAGTTCTACATTAACTAGTGCTGACAAGTCTGAAATCGATGCTAAATTACTTTCTGTTCTTAACGCTACTGCTGGTTCTAAAGTAGAAGTTGCTTCTCATACTGATTCTAGAGGTTCTAAAACTTCTAATCAAGCATTATCTGAAAGACGTGCACAGTCTGTTGCAAATTACCTAGTTTCTAAAGGTATCAACAACTCTCGTATCGTTGCAAATGGTTACGGTGAAAACCGTCTTAAAAATCGTTGTGCAGATGGTGTTTCTTGTACTGAGCGTGAGCACAAGTCTAACCGTCGTACTACATTCCGTTTAATCAACAACTAATCACTGATTAGTAGTCGATAGACAATTAAGTATAAAAAAATCCCGTCTAGTTATCTAGACGGGATTTTTGTATTTAAAAGGTTTTTGTCTTATAATAATTAATTGATTCTATCGCCAAAAGAAACAATTATTTAAACATGTCCATTCCAGGAATATTAGGCATTCCATCTTTTGCAACAGCAGCTACTTCATGCTCATAAATGCCTTCAGCTTTATCTAGTGCTTTATTAAGGACTAGAATTAAATAATCCTCTAGTTGTTCTTTATCTTCTAACAGTTTATCATCAATAGAAATACTTTTGATAGTTCTGCTAGCCGTTACTGTAGCTTGTAATAGTTGATCACTTGAGTGTTCATCGATAAGAACAGATTCCATTCTGTTTTTAGTTTCTTCCACTTTTTGCTGGGTCTCTTTCAATTTTCCCATTAAATCTCCAAACATAATTTCTTGTTTTAATTGTTTGCAACAAAATTATAACATCCGTTAAAGTTCACCTAGTTACCAGAGCTGTTTTATATCTTACACCGTTTTTTAAATGACACAAATGGAATCGCATAAAGTACCTGTTGCAAAGAAGATTGTTCACGTTCATAAATCTCATGGACAACAACGTATCGATAATTATCACTGGATGATTAAACGAGACGCTCCAGAGGTGATAGAATCTTTAAATAAAGAGAATGAATATTATGAGAAAATGACAGCTCATACTAGTCAACTTAAAGAGGATCTATTTGAAGAAATAAAAAGTAGAATCAATGAAGATGATGAGTCAGTTCCTTATCTATGGAATGGCTATTGGTACTATACAAAAATGAAGAAAGGAATGAGTTATCCTTTTTATTATCGTAAAAGAGATACTCTTGAAGCGAATGAGGAACTACTATTTGATGTAAATGAGATGGCTACTGATCATGACTTTTTTCAATTAACAGGAATGAGTATTACTCCAGATAATAAAACGGTTTCTTATGGAGTAGATACAATAGGTAGAAGACAGTATACGATCTATTTTAAAGATCTCGAAAATGATGAGGTAAATAAGCATTCCATTGAGTTGACAACAGGTGGAGCGGTATGGGCGGAAGACAATCAAACGCTATTTTTTGTAAGGAAAGATGAGCAAACTCTAAGAGCGCATAAAATTTACAAATACAAATTAGGAGATAAACCTAGTACTGCAACAGTTGTTTATCAAGAGGATGATGAGATTTTCAATTGCTATGTCTATAAATCAAAATCAAGAGACTATATCATGATTAAGTCCTCTTCGTCTTTAACTGATGAAGTACGATTCATAAAAGCTGATGCTCCAAATACTGATTTTACAATTATCCAGAAACGTACTGAAGAACTAGAGTATAGCGTTTTACACTATGGAGATCACTTCTATATGATGACTAATAAAGATGATGCCATCAACTTTAAAGTCATGAAAACCGCAATTGATACTCCTCAAATGGAAAATTGGGTTGACTTAATACCGCACAATCAAGATATATTGCTCGAAGATTTTGAGATTTTCAATAACTATTTAGTCATTTCTGATCGTTTTAATGGATTGAATAGAATACGTATTAAATCATGGGATGATACGATTGACTATTTTTTACCATTTGATAATGAGACCTACACAGCTTTTACTGGTGGGAATTACGATTTTAATACTACTAAATTACGTTATCAATATAATTCATTAACCACGCCACCATCGGTTATAGAATTTGATATGGATACTAAAGAAGAGATAATTTTAAAAACACAAAAGATTCAAGATGATAGCTTTAATCCAAATGATTATGCCTCAGAACGAGTTTGGGCAACCGCTACTGACGGTAAAAAGATTCCTATAAGCCTGGTCTACAAGAAATCCTTAAAGAAAGAAACAGGAAATCCATTATTGTTATATGGATATGGAAGTTATGGGGCTACAATTGATCCTTATTTTTCTATATCAAGATTAAGTTTATTAAATAGAGGTTTTGTTTATGCTATTGCACACGTAAGAGGTAGTGAATATCTAGGAAGGCCATGGTATGAAGATGGTAAAATGTTTCATAAACGCAATACGTTTACGGATTTTATTGCCTGTAGTGAGCATTTAATAAAAGAAAACTATACTACCGCTTCACATTTGTATGCCAGTGGTGGATCTGCTGGAGGATTACTTATGGGAGCAATAATGAATATGGCACCTCAATTATACAAAGGGATTTTAAGTGCTGTACCATTTGTGGATGTTGTCTCTACTATGTTAGATGATTCTATTCCTCTTACAACTGGCGAATATGATGAATGGGGAAACCCTAATAATAAGGAAAGTTATGAATACATGCTTAGTTATTCTCCTTATGATCAGGTAGTTGCTCAGGAATATCCTAACGTGTTAGTTACTACAGGTTATCATGATTCTCAAGTACAATATTGGGAACCTGCAAAATGGGTAGCAAAATTAAGAGAACTTAAAACAAATGATAATTTATTATTATTTAAAACAGACATGAAAAGTGGCCATAGCGGTGCATCTGGACGATATGATGCATTAAAAGAAGTTGCCATAGATTTTGCATTTTTACTCGACTTAGAACAAATTGATAGCTAGTAAAAATTATTGTAAATTTGCCGAGTTTTTGGATTGTTTTTTTGCTTTCAAGAATTAAACCCTATTTATGAATAAAGACATTAAAGCTTATGACAGTGTATTAGATCTTATAGGTGAAACACCACTTATAAGATTATCCACTACAACAGCTGATTTTACAGGAGAATTCTTTGCAAAAGTTGAAGCCTTTAATCCAGGGCACTCTTCAAAAGACAGAATTGCTCTACATATTATTGAAGAAGCAGAGCGTAAAGGTATTTTAAAACCTGGCGATACGATTATTGAAACTACGTCTGGCAATACAGGATTTAGTATTGCAATGGTAAGCCGTATTAAAGGATATGATTGTATTCTTGCCGTGAGTTCTAAATCCAGTGCCGATAAAATAGACATGTTAAAATCTATGGGAGCTAAAGTGTACGTTTGCCCAGCAAATGTAAGCGCAGACGATCCACGAAGTTATTATGAAGTTGCTAAACGCCTTCATGAAGAGATAAAAAACAGCATCTATATCAATCAGTATTTTAATGATTTGAATATGGAAGCTCATTATAAAACAACAGGACCAGAGTTATGGGAACAAACAGGTGGGCAAATCACTCATTTAGTAGCTTGTAGCGGTACCGGTGGAACTATATCAGGAACTGCACGTTTCTTAAAAGAACAAAATCCGAATATTGAGATTCTAGGAGTAGACGCTTATGGAAGTGTTCTTAAAAAATATCATGAGACTCAAGAATTTGATTCCAATGAAATTTATCCTTATCGAATTGAAGGATTAGGTAAAAACCTTATTCCTACGGCGACAGACTTTGATAGTATCGATTATTTTATGAAAGTAAAGGATGAAGACGCAGCTCACATGTCACGTAGAATATCACAAACTGAAGGTCTTTTTGTGGGGTATACTAGTGGTGCAGCTATGCAAGCTGTAAAGCTGTTGAACGAGGAAGGACGATTTAACAAGGATTCCAAAGTTGTCGTGATATTCCCAGATCATGGTTCAAGATATATGAGTAAAATATATAATGATCAATGGATGCAGGATCAAGGTTTTTTTGATTCAAAATCTACCATTGCCGAACAGCATATAGAGTACATCAAGTAATCTAAACGAATATTTAACATACTATAAACCGCTGTTCTTTAATAGAATAGCGGTTTTTTATTACGCTTTCGCGAAAGCGAGATTACTCAAATCACTTAACTATCTATTTATCAACAGTTTATTGTTATCAACTTATTTGTTATGCATGCATAATGTGTGATCAAATTGTGATTAGAATTGTATCTTTGCATCGTTAAAATGTTCTTATGAAAGATTTATTTGATAAAATTTACAAGGATAAAGGACCATTAGGAAAATGGGCATCTGTGGCTGAAGGCTATTTTGTATTTCCAAAGTTAGAAGGTCCTATTGCAAACCGCATGCGTTTCAATGGTAGAGAAGTAATTACATGGAGTGTAAACGACTACTTAGGCCTTGCAAACCATCCTGAAGTACGTAAAGTAGATGCTGAGGCTGCCGCAGAATTTGGTAGTGCATACCCTATGGGTGCCCGTATGATGAGTGGTCATACTGATTTACATGATCAATTACAAGATGAGCTTGCTGCATTTGTGAATAAAGAAGCAGCTTATTTATTGAATTTTGGATATCAAGGAATGGTATCTACAGTTGATGCACTAGTTGCAAAAGATGATGTGATTGTATATGATGTAGATGCTCATGCATGTATTATTGATGGTGTGAGATTACACCATGGTAAGCGTTTTACTTATAAGCACAACGATATTGAAAGTGTTGAAAAGAACTTACAACGTGCTACTAAAATAGCTGAACAAACTGGTGGAGGAATTCTTGTTATTTCTGAAGGTGTGTTTGGAATGCGTGGTGAACAAGGACGCTTAAAAGAAATTGTTGAACTTAAGAAGAAATATAACTTCCGTCTTTTTGTGGACGATGCTCATGGTTTTGGAACACTAGGTAAGACAGGTGCTGGAGCAGGAGAAGAGCAAGGTGTTCAAGATGATATTGATGTGTATTTTGCAACTTTTGCAAAGTCGCTTGCTAGTACAGGAGCTTTTATAGCTGCTGATAAGGAAATCATGGATTACTTAAAATATAACCTACGTTCTCAAATGTTTGCAAAATCACTACAATCACAATTAGTGGTTGGTGCTTTGAAACGTTTAGATATGTTACGTACCATGCCTGAACTGAAGCAAAAGCTTTGGGAAAATGTAGATACACTTCAAAACGGATTGAAAGATCGTGGTTTTGATATAGGAACTACACAGTCATGTGTAACTCCAGTATATTTGAAAGGTAGTATTCCTGAGGCTATGGCACTGGTAAAAGATTTGAGAGAGAATTATGGAGTATTTTGCTCTATAGTTGTATATCCAGTGATTCCTAAAGGATTAATCCTATTGAGATTGATTCCTACTGCTTCCCACACAATGGAAGATATTGAAGAGACACTAGCTGCTTTTGAAGCGATACGCGAGCGTCTTGATGGTGGAGTTTACAAAAGATTAAGTGCTGCAGTTGCTGCAGCTTTTGAATAGTGAAATTATAATATCGCTTTTGCGAAAATCTATATTTAAAAAAGCTCTAGTTTCCTAGAGCTTTTTTGTTATTATGAGATTCTTGGATATTAAAGAATAGATTATTTCTTACTTTCTAAATCAAGAATGAAGTCAATTTCTATGGGTGTTTTATTAATGAATTCTTGAAACGTTGGTATTACTAGGTAATGAGGTTTTACACCACTTCCAAATGGTAACAACGGCTTAACGTTCATCATAAACTGTAAGGCTGGAATACTAATCTCTATTTTAGAATTAGGAAGAATAAGTTTTTGACTATAACCGCTTGTATTTCCATAATATCCACCACCGGTTTCTTGCCCGATGAATGTTGCTAATTTATTTGTGTACATCATATTAGAAAACTCACTACCACCAGAATAAGTCACTGGACTGATTACAACATAAGTAGTACCTCTAAAAACATACTTTGGTTTCTTTTTAAATGCCATCAAACCAAATCCTCGATTTTTTATTCTCTCTAGAGATCCATCATCTAATTTTTGATAGAGATAAATTCTTTCAAGAAAACCTAAGGATTTTAAAACAATAGGTTTATCAACACCATTTTCAAGAATAGCCTTTTGAGTTTTAACCCTAACCTTTGAATACTTTTGATAATTCTCACCAAAATAGGAGTACAGTAAACTTTCATTTCCTTCATCGCCACCACTATTAGAGCTCACATCTACAATCAAGGTTTTAATATTGTTTTGAGAAATAGCTTTAAAGCTTCTTTCTAGAAATTTATCTAAACGTTTTTCTTTTGATTCTTCTCTTATATCGTCATTTGAAAATGTATGAACTCCTAGATATGCAGTGGAATCATTTATAATTCTATATTCTAACAAATCCTTACTTAGCAATGTCTTATCTATTGGATACCTTGCACGCAAATTTTTAGTTATGACTCCTGTAACAAGAGTTTTGATGATGAGTGGCTCAACATCTAATTTCTTAGTTTGAAGTGCGTTAAGTATTGTCTCAAAATTTCTTTTCTCTGTCCA
>JALZUY010000056.1 GCA_023301395.1 Nonlabens sp. | reverse complement strand
GTTCTTGTAATGCATAAATGCGCTGGCTGTTTTGAGATGTAATACGTTCATTATCAAATGCTTTTTCAAACATTGATTCTATTCCATTTCTAGAAAATAGCCCTAGAATCACTTCTATACCTAAGTCCATTTGGAACGCACTCGTTCCTAGAGTATTCAAGAAACCTTTGATATAAGCCGTCGCTGGATACGGTGTATTCAGTTGGGTAAATGGCGGCGTTATAAGTAGTAAATCTCTTTGTTCCATAAAGTAGGTGACAAAGGTAAGTTTTTATGATTTCGCTTTAGCGAAAGCGTAACTGAAAGAATCTATTTCTTAATCGTTTTCAAATTATCATTCACCGCTTGATTATAAGCACGTGGATTATTTGCCTTTTTAATAGCCTTAAAAGCCTTTTGCGGATTAGGAAAAGTCTGGGACCAGTATTCCCAGAAACCTTGCATTTTCATTTTAATAGGAGTAGGACCTTGCAGGAACGCATCATACTCTTGATAAATCGTATCGTGAAATTCACGAAAGATTTCCCAGCGATTTTCAGGATAGATCTCCGTGTCTGCCTTAATCATACTCGGTAAAAAGGGATCTGCTATGAGTCCGCGACCTAGCATCCAGTGGTCTATTTGTGGAAACTGCTCTTGCATCGCTCTAAAACCGGCAACCGTAGTAATATCACCATTGTAATAGAGTTTTGTTTTTGAGGTGTCTAGACAGCGCTGGAATGATGCTAAGTCCACGCCACCTTTATATAATTGCTTGCCTATACGGGCGTGAATGGCAATACTTTTAATAGGGTATTTTTCTAGAATAGGAAAAGTATCGAGAATCTCTGTAGGTTCTAGATAGCCCATTCTCATTTTCATAGAAACGACCACATCAGTTTCGGCATGGACTCTTTCTAGAATGGCATCAATCTTAGATGGTTCGCAAATCAAACCACTTCCCATTCCTTTTTTAGTCACCATAGGATAGGGACATCCTAGATTCCAGTTGAGTTCTTTGTAGCCTAGAGATCTTATATACTTTACGGCTATGATAAACTCGTCGGCACTATTTGTCATCACTTGCGGTATCAAATCGGGAACAAAGTTGTTCTCTACTTGAAGATCGCGCTGGTATTTACTGCTTATCTCAGGTTTGTTGTTGAAACGTATGTATGGTGCATAAAAAGTGTCTATTCCACCAAAATATTTATGAACCGCATTCCTAAAACGATATTCTGTAAAGCCTTGCAGCGGCGATGATAGTAGTGTAAAAGACATACTTTAAAAAGGTGCTGGTGCTTTAAATGAAACTATTTTATGAGTCAGTGGATGCGTAAATTTTATAAACTCAGCATGTAAATGTAATCGATTAGTCGCGGTTCCATAGAGATCATCACCTGTAATAGGTGCGTTTAAACCACTTGCATGTGCTGCGTGAACTCTCAACTGGTGCGTGCGACCAGTGATAGGATAGAAGTGAACCAGTGTTTCTTTTTCTCTACGTTCCAGTACTTGATATTTAGTACGAGCAGATTTCCCATATTCATAACATACCAGTTGTGCAGGTCTGTTATCGAGATCTACTCGCAATGGCAATTCAATCATTCCTGTATCGTATTCTAAAACACCATCGAGCAGCGCAACATATCTTTTAGAAATCGTGCGGTTGATAAACTGCTCTTGTATAAAATGATAATATTCTAGATTCTTAGTAGCGACTAGTATTCCTGAGGTGGACATATCTAATCTATGTACAAGAATAGGTCCAGTAGCATCTGGATACAACTCTTTAAGACGACTGTAAACGCTGTCTTTAATTGTTTTGCCAGGAACAGATAAGAACTCTTCGGGCTTGTTAACTATGATGATAGCGTCATCTTCATAGATGACTTCCATCGTTTTTCCTATTCCAGGATTTATTAATAACGGATTGTCTTCAACGTCTAATCCTTGCAGCATATGTCCTAAAATAGGTTCGCATTTACTGCGGCATGCTGGATAGAATTGTTTGTGTTTTCTAATCTGTGATTTAGACGATTTTCCCCACCAGAACTCTGCTAGAGCGATGGGTTTTAATGCTTGCGCGAAAGCGTATTGCAACAACTTAGGTGCTGCACAATCACCTGTAGATGCTGGTGGCGCTCCTAAATTCAATTCATTGAAAATCTCCAGCACATTTTTGCGCTCGCCGTTTGCATTGAGTAAATCATACTGTTTAAAAATCCAATCTTGTAAGTCAAGCGATTGCTGTTTACGTTGAGCAGTGAGCGATTGCATTTGAAATTGATAATGATCTACAATTACTTGAAAAGGCTGCTGCTTCTCCACTAGAAAAGCTTCATATTCTCTATATAGAAATTTCTGATTGAGATGTTGCTGGTGTTGTAAAGTTTTGAGGCTTTTAAGTTCTTCGGTATTTAAAATTTTGGCGCTCTGTCTTAATTGCGATTTAAGTTCGTGAGATTGTAATTTGTGTTTTTTACGTTGTTTCTCAAGCAGTTGTGCTGCTTTTTCTTGAAGTTGTTCAAGTTGGTTTAAAGCCGTAGTATATTCTTCGGTTTGTTCTAGAGCAGCAACTTGATTGCTCAATTTGGTAAATTCCTTAAACTGTCCATCACAATAATTCTTATCAAAATCAGGCACATAAGCTGCAGGAACAAAAGGTGCAATATCCATAGAACCATCTATTTGCCCACTAAATGCTGATATATATCCTAATTCTCCATCTTGATTTTGAACTACGAGAACACCTAACATTTTTCCAGCAGCTTCTCCTGCACCAGTCTTCTCATTCCAGAAGTTGTGTTGCCAGTCTTGCGGTTGTTCTAAAAATTCTTGAAGTTCACGTGTTGCAATTAAAGACAACTCATGCGGCTCATAAAAAATAGGAAACGTAAACTTCTTAGGAAGTGAAATTT
>JALZUY010000055.1 GCA_023301395.1 Nonlabens sp. | reverse complement strand
ATCATTTTGCAAAAAAGGAAGATCTCTGTGTTGCTTATCTTAAATTGAGAAACGAGAACTGGAGCATAAGTTTTCAAGAATTCATTAAGAATAAAGAAGATAAAGTTATTGCTGCTTTTGATTTTCTAAAATTAGATAATGAGAAGAGTAGTTTTAGAGGTTGTAGTTTCTTAAACATATTACCGGAGACAGAACCTAATAACATTGTGATTTTTGAGCAATTACAAAATCATAAAAAAGAACTATTAAGTTTCTTTGAAGAACAGATAAAGGATTCAGATCTAGCTTATACTATTTATTCGCTTTTTGAAAATGCAATTATAGAGAGTCAGCTTTATAAGAATCAAGATCCAGTGGATCGACTAAAAAAAATATCTAAAAATCTGTTATCCTGATCATGCTTTAATAGTTATATAAAGCAGTTATAGTTGACTTTATCCATATCGCTTACGTCTGTGACGTGAGTGTACAAATAAAGCGTTTGTAACGCGACTTCAACCAGCTCAATTTAGTTTTTCCCTAACCATGTCGAGCACATCTAATAAGATGTTGACTCTCAATTTCAAAGAGTTTTTAACGCAAAGCTTATAACATCGAAGTAATTAGACTATTTCGGTCGAGTTCTTTTTTTACGATTGTTTATTATCAAAACAATGAGACTAATAAAAAATAAAATTAGCCCTGTCACAAAAAAATAAAAATTAAATCCAAAAGCAAATTCATAAGCCACGGAATCCTGAAGCACCCAATCTTTATTTGAAACTCTTTGATCTTCCCACCTGTGATTTTCATGAGCAATTAATAATCCTAATAAAGAAATAATTCCTGCTACTATATTAATAATTACCTTTTTCATATTAAATCACCTTAATTAATTTATCTCCCAGAACGGCACCGTGCTAATAATTGATTCGTTGGAGCTCGTTTGCAATGTTTGTCATTAATACTATATACTATCGATTCGCATCAATAAACTCTCTAGGATTCAAATAACCAGACGCATCAGCAGAATATCCACCACCTACGGGTAATTCCAAATCATCACGCATTTCAAAATGTAGATGTGCAAGGTAAGCGCCATTTGCTGTTCCTATGGTTCCTATTTGATCACCGCGTTTTAAAATACTATCAGTAGAAACTAAGATTTCATCACAATGTGCATAAAGTGATTCTACAAAAGAACTATTAGGTAAACGATGCGTTATTCTAATTACATTTCCCCAACCGCTGCCATGATCTTGTGCATAAGTGACTTTACCATTTGCTATTGCATAAATAGGGTCACCTATATCTGTATTGCCACCAGTGACTGCATTCCAATCATTTCCTAAATGATCATTTTCTCTATATTTCAATGCATTGTAATACCCTTTTGCATCTGGTTTACCTACAGGGAAGTCAAAATGAGTAGCAATAGGGATTTCCATTTCCTTTTCTAATTTGATTTCTTCTTCTTTTTCTTCTTCAAAACTTGAATCTGGTATAACTGAAAATGGATCAACGCCACCAGTAATTTGTTTGCAGGAACATAACAGAAGAACTAGTAAAATGGTAACGTATTTCATCTATAAAAAGGTGTGATTCCTATTTACAACAGTAAATTAACTAATTTAATTGTATTGGACTCTATCTTTGTTACTCATGTGTTAGCCAGTTGTAAGGCTTTATGTGTGTTATCAAAGCACAGAGCATATCCATTGTAAAAACAGCTCTTATTTATTTTGAATTATAGAATAGTTTATGAAAAAGCTTAATATTAAAAATATAATTTTCATTATTGTTATTACATTACTTATTGTTCCTCAAACTAGAAAGCATATCCAATTGTCTCTTCAAAAATTGAAAGTGCAGTTTTTTTCTCCTTCTATTATTGATAAAAAAGAGCAGCATCAATTAGAACCCTTTACCTATAAATTAAAGTCTCTGGAAGGAGTTTCTAAAGAATTGAATATAGGGCAAGGGCGAGTGACTTTTATAAGCTATTGGGCAACATGGTGTCCTCCTTGTATTGCTGAGTTTCCTAGTATAGAAGACTTATATGTAGACTATGGAAGTGAAATCGACTTTGTGTTAATTACTAATGAAAATCCAGAAATAGTGAAGCGATTTTTAAAAGAAAAGCAATTCAGAATACCAGCTTTTTTACCGCAAATAGAAACTCCTAAAGAACTTTTTGAATCTACTATACCTACTAGTTATATCATAGATAAAACTGGTAAGATTATAATTAAAGAACAAGGAGCTGTAGATTGGAATAGTAAAGAATTACGTGAGGTATTGGATCAATTAATAGTAAGTTAAAGAAATATTTACGCAAAACAGTTTTCAAACAATTGAGTTTACCATAACTATTATTTATTCCATATGTCCCAACAAATTACAACCTTAACTTTTTTCAAATACCCAAGCCTTAAAGGAAAACTATGGGCTTTTGGGATGATGCAATTTGCGCACAGTCATTTGAAAAAAGAAAAAGGTTTACAGTTTTATAAACTACTAGGATCAGGAAAAGAAAACTTTGATCCTAAACCAGACTGGAGTGTTTATGGATTATTACAAGTTTGGGATAATGAAGAAATAGCTCAAGCTTTCTTTGCTCAATCAAAGCTCTACATACGATATCAAAACCACAGCGAGCAACAACTTACTTTCTATATGAAAAGTATCAAGGCTTATGGACTATGGTCAAAGAAAAACCCTTTTGAAACGAGTGATTCCTTAGATGAGAATAACAAATACATATCGGTTATTACCAGAGCAACTATAAAACTTAAAATGCTTAAAAAATTCTGGGATTATGTACCTATTTCGCAATTAGATTTAGTGGATAATCCTAATTTACTTTTTACAGCTGGAGTAGGAGAGCGACCAGTAACACAAATGGCAACCTTTAGTCTTTGGAATGATGCTCGTGCATTAAAAAAATTTGCTTACCGCAGCCAGAATCACAGACACGCTGTGCAACAAACACAAGCTCTACAATGGTATAAAGAAGAAATGTTTACAAGATTTCAACCATATAGGATTATCGGTTCTTGGGAAAACTTTGAAATACCACAAGACTTAAAATAGATTCTTGAAAAATGATTTTATCATACGCATGGAAGTCATGCTTCTCATGATGGCTATTTCTTCTCTTAGACTCGTTTCTTCATCTAGAAATTTAAAAAGATCTTGAGCTTTATTATTTGCATATAATGTATGGAAAAATTCAGGCCCATCCTTATTAAATTGATGTAATACTTCGAGCATAGTTCTATCGTAAAGGCCGAAACGCTTAGGAAATAAATTAGTTGATAGTGGTAGATTGTTTATGTAATTATGAACTAGTAACGCCGCTTTTTTCTCTGTCATTTTAAAAGAATAACCAGTTGATGGTTTTACCCAGCCGCCAGCAGTCCCTATTTTAAAAATTCCTTCTTGATGATGCTGGGTGAAATCGTAGGTGCTCATGGGAATGACTCCTTGCTCTATTTCTACAATTTTGTAATTGGTAATATCTAAATGTTCAGTGATATATTTTTTTAAATATCGATCATAAACCTGATCATCTACAAGTGCTGGAGCAAAGTATGTGAACTCTACAAGAGCTTTTGTCGCACTATATGGTAATACATATGTAAAACTAGTTGAACCTGGATCTCGCAAGCTGTAATCCATCATGGTGAAACGCTCAGGATAAAAAGATTTTTTTTTCGTTTCAATCGTCCAGCCTTTAAAATGCTGTTGTATAGTTACAGCTGTTTTATCTTTAAAAAACGCAGTGTCAATGCGGCTGTCTAGAACTAATTTGGAATAGGTGTCTCCTTCAGTGTGGTTTATATTCCGTGTATTATTTCCAGTTTGGTCAATGCTGTTTACTGTTGCATTAATTAAGGAACAGTTAGGGTGTTTTAGTAATTCCGCTTTCGCGAAAGCGATAAAATCACGGCTATCAATCGTCTTATAAGCATAAGGATTCAAATCTAGTTCAATAGTTCCTTGCTCTGATTTAAATAATCCATGATTCCATTCTTTAAGAACCAGATCATCCCATTTCCCATTGCTTTTTTCCCAAAAGGACCACTTTTTATGAATCGTTGAAGGAGCATTATCGATAACCACCAGCTTGATGTCGGGCTGTTGTTTGAGTAGCTCAAGAGCCACGTGACTTCCCGCGCAACCTAAGCCTATTATCGCTATATCGAAATGATGATCCATAATCCTGCTGCAAAAATGAGTTGGGCTGCATACAAATGTAGCGAACTATTGCGGTCGCCTCGTAATTTGTAATGCGCTAATATGGCGTGTAGAAATACAGCGATAATAAACCAGCATGCATAGTTCCACCAGCTTGCGCTTCCTTCAAAATGCCAGTAATCTGTATAATCACAAATGTGTTCTAGGAAAAAGTCTAAAATGACCATTAACGCTGCTGCACTAAAAATTTTTAGTGTTATGTTTTTGAAAAAAGCACGAGCTAGACTGTGACTTATGAAAACGAGAATAGCCCAGTTTATACCTATCAAATAAGGGATTCCATCTAGTTTAGGACCTAGGTTTTCTCCATAATAATAGTCTCCAAATAAACTTCCCGTGTGAACACCTATCCATTCCACACTCATTCCTACCGCAAAACATAATCCAAATAACAGCCCTTTTTTTAAGGAATTTACAGGATAACAAATCGCTAGTACGATGGCTAAGTATAGAATTGTAAATGGAGATTTCTCAATAAAAAAATCTTTATAGCCTAGTGCTAATCCAATTAATGCTGCAATGTGAACAACCCATAAAAATATAATTAGTGCTTTTTTCATGAGACATTGGGTATTAAGTCTGCAGTGATCCTGGCACTTAGTAAACATAATGGGATTCCACCACCTGGATGAACTGAACCACCTACGTGATATAGATTCTTGATTTTACTGTTGAAATTAGGATGTCTTAAAAATGCTGCAAATTTATCATTACTTGCTGCACCATAAAGTGCTCCACGATAACTAGTTGTATTTTTTTCTATTCCTCTAGGATCTAGAATGTACTCTGTCTTGATATGTTTTGTGATATCAATATGGAGGCATTTATTGATTTTTTCTATAATGTTTTTGCGGGCTGTAGCTGTTAATTTGCCCCAATTTTGTCCATAATCGCCAGGTGCATTTATCATTACAAACCAGTTTTCACAGCCTGCAGGAGCATCGGTTTTTGTTTCTTTACTGGTAATGTTTATATAAACGGTAGGATCATTTGAAAGAGATTTTTTTTCAAAAATGTATTCAAATTCAGTAGGGTAGTCTTCACTGAAAAGAATATTGTGCAAATCTAATTCAGGAAACTCTTTATCAATTCCCCAATAGAATATAAGTGCACTACTACTGCGTTCTTGTTCTAGTGTTTTTTTAGGTTCTTTGACATCTTTCAACAGATTTTTATAAGTCGGAAAAACATCCATATTAGATACGACAAGGTCTGCATTAAAAGGACCTTTGTCTGTTATTATTCCAGTGACTTTTTTATTTTGATGAGTGATTTGAATTACGCTTTCGCGGAAGCGGAATTTAATACCAACCTCTTGTGCTAGTTCATATAATGATTGCGATATGCGATGCATTCCGCCATTAGGATAATAGGTTCCTATTCCCATTTCTAGGTGTGGAATCATAGACATGATTCCAGGAGTTTGGTATGGTGAGGAGCCATTATACGTTGCATAACGATTAAAAAGCTGGATCATTTTTGGGTTTTCAAACACTTCATTTTCTTGATGAAGTGTATTGAATAATCCTAAAAATGGTGCGTTGATAATAGCCTTAAGGGTTTCTTTTGAAAAGTAAGTACTTGATTTATGTAGTGACTTTTCAAGGAATAGAGATTTAGTGAGGTTATATCTGGACTTACTTTTAGTGAGGTAGTCTTGAAGCTTCTTTTTTGATTCTACAAAAACATCTCCAGCGTGATCTATAAATTCTGTTTGATCTGTATAAGCATGGAAAGTAGTTCCATCTTCCCAAAAGTAGTTACAGCCTATTTCTTTTTTGAGATATGTAAAAGGTACTTGGTGTTCAGGAAATAAAGAATGAAGCTCGTCTACTAAGTAAGGTAAGGTGAATAGTGATGGGCCTAGATCAAAACGATATCCATCTTGTTGCATAGCATGAAGCTTGCCACCAGCATAATCATTTTTTTCAAAAACAGTGACTTGATAATCTTTATGCTTTAACCGTAAAGCCGTCGCAAGACCACCTAGTCCAGCTCCTATAACAATAGCCGTAGCCATTATTTAAAGTATTTGAAGGGAACGACTAGCATTCCAAAATTCTCACCTTTTTCTTTACCTAAGTGCTTGTGATGCATTTTATGTGCTCTGCGCACTCCACGTGCATAGACATTATTTGCCTTGCGTAGCCACTTAAATCGTTGATGAATAAAGATATCATGAACTATGAAATAAGCTACTCCATATGCAAATATCCCTGCACTAACAGGTAGTGCCCACCATAAATCAAACTCGCTGTGTGCTACTTTAAGACTTATACTAATCAGTGCATAAAAAACGAAGAAAAAATCATTTTTTTCAAACCAACTATTATGTAATTTATGATGATGATCTTCATGTAAATTCCAAAGAAAACCGTGCATCACATATTTGTGCATCCACCATGCATTAAACTCCATGATACAGAATGTAAAAAGAAAGATGACAACCCAAAAAAGTATTTCCATTTAAATCAAGTTTAAACGATAGCTCACGTATCCCTTTGCAAGTAAACCTATTTTTTCATAATTAGGTACTCTAATACGGGCATTTCTTATTTCGTTTGATGGTGTGCGTTCTAATCGAGTCAATAGTCTACGATAGTAAACGTAAGCGGTGTATACGCCTAGTTTAGCTTCAACAGGTAAACGTTGAATACCTTTAAGTCCTGCATCAAAGTCTTCTTTGATTTCGGTAATTAATCGTGCTTTATCTTCTTCTGATAGGTCTTGTAAGTCTGTGTTAGGGAAGTAACTTCTTTCTAATACATCTAGATCAGCCTTTAAATCACGAAGGAAATTTACTTTTTGAAAGGCACTTCCTAGACGCATTGCGTCATCTTTTAACTCGTCATATTTTGCCTGATCTCCTTTTACAAATACTTTCAAAGACATGAGTCCAACCACGTCTGCACTTCCATATATGTAATTTTTATATTCTTCGTCTGTAAGATACACAGACTTGTCTAGGTCTAATCTCATACTATTAATAAAGGCACCGTACATGTCTGGGGTGATGTCATAATTATTCACGGTTTCTTGAAACGAATTTAAGATGGGATTAAGGCTTATTTTGTCATCAACAGCATTTTTAAGATCTTCTTCAAAACGATTTAGTAGAGTGCGTTTGTCGTAATCATGAAAAGAATCTACAATCTCGTCTGCAAATCTTACAAATCCATAGATATTATGGATGTCTTGTCTTATTGTAGACCCGAGCATTTTACTAGCTAGAGAAAATGAAGTGCTATAGTTATTTGTTACAGCTTTACTGCACTGACGTGATACTTTATCGAATAAGCTTTTCATTATGATGAGTGTTTTTTAATGAGTTCTGCCGCTAATTTCCCTGAAATAAGTGATGGAGGAACTCCAGGTCCTGGAACGGTAAGCTGACCTGTAAAATATAAGTTCTTTACTCTTTTACTCTTTAAATTAGGACGCAGGAAAGCAGTTTGTAATAAGGTGTTTGCCATTCCGTATGCATTCCCTTTATAACTGTTGTATTCTGATTTAAAATCGTTCACACAAAAAGATTCTTTAAATAATATATGATTTGTAACGTTTTGGTCGGTACGTTCTTCAAAACGTTTCATAATGATGTTAAAATATTTTTCTCTAAGTTCAGGAGTATCTTCTAATCCTGGAGCTAAGGGAATTAAAAAGAACCCGTTTTCACAACCTTCTGGAGCAGTGCTGCTGTCTGTTATTGAAGTGAAATTCGCATAAAATAATGGGTCTTCTGGCCATTGTGCGTCTTCATAGATTTCGTGAGCATGTTTTTCAAAATCAGTATCAAAGAACAAATTGTGGTGTTCAATATTTTGTAATTTTTTATCAAAACCAACATAAAAGATTAAAGAACTAGGAGCAAAGGTTTTCTTTTTCCAGTATTTCTCAGAATATTGTCTATTTTTTTTAGGTAGTAAGGTCTCAGAGTGATGATAATCTGCACCAGAAAGAACGGTTTTGTAATCAAATGTTCTTTCATTTACTACAATTCCTGTGACACGATTTTGATCATCTACTTTTATTTCAGAAACTGGTGAGTTGGTATTAATTGTAACACCTAATTCTAAAGCTAGTTTTTCCATTGCAAGTATTACTTCATACATTCCACCTTTAGGGTGCCAGGTTCCTAGGCCAAAATCTGCATAGTTCATGAAGTTATAAAAGCTAGGTGTTTTTTGTGGTGTCGCTCCCAGAAATAAAACAGGAAACTCAAGAATAGAAATGAGTTTAGGGTTTGTGAATTTTTTACGTACGTCTCTAGAAACATTACTCATAAAAGCGCCAACTTTTGTAGCTGTTTGTGGAGTGATTAACTCTAATGGCGACTCACCAGGCCTGTAGACTAGTTTCTTAATTGCTATCGCATAATTTTCTTCAGCTTTATCAATAAAATTTTGAAGAGTTTGTGCACTGCCGTTCTCTAAACGTTCAAAGGTTTCTTTGATCTTACTGAGATTGTCTCCTATTTCAATAGTTTGATCTTCAAAGACTACCGTGTAAGCAGGACTAAGTTTGTCTAGTTGATAATAGTCTGATGGTTTTTTATCAAAATCTGCAAAGAAACGTTCAAAAATATCTGGCATCCAGTACCA
>JALZUY010000054.1 GCA_023301395.1 Nonlabens sp. | reverse complement strand
TAAGTTTTTAACATAAATTAAAAGGTAAAACAAAATAAAAAAAGATACAATTCCTTTATTACCTCCAGCTGTCAAAGCTATTAGAGAAAACACAAAAAGGACAAAGCTTAATGCTTTATTATTTATTGTTTCCTTAAAATAAAAAAAAGTTGAAGGAATAATAATCATAAATATGGAAGAAACAGTAATATAAAAAGGTATCCCACCTGTTAGATCAAGCCTTTCTCCTATTTCACCCGTTAAAATCAACTTGTAAAGAGGTAACGACTTGAAATACAAAGCTATATATCCCAAACAAAATAATATAATAATTACAAAATAAACATTGATTAATTTATTGGGTTTCACATTCTCAGCAAGTTCTTGCATTATTCTTGAAAAGAATGATTTAGGTGAAGTCCCTATAGTTTTGACAAAAAACACATTTAATAGAGCTATGGTAATACCTATATATATAAAATGAGACATTGCTTCATTAGAAACTACCGTATAATAAGCAATAAAGCCTATTTTATAGTATAAAATAGGTCCTAGAAAAATTGTGAAATTCAAAAAATAATACAGCGTATATAATGACCTAAAACCTTTATTAACAACGATAATAAGCCACAATAAGAAAGCAGCTATTAATAAAGAGAATTGTAAATAATCAATTTGAAACATAAAGCTTAATTATACTTACCTAATTCTTTAAGTTCAAAATAATGTTCTTTATCTCTTTGAGAAAAAACATTTGCAGGTGCTCCACCAGCAATACTTAATGGAGGAATATTTTTAACGACTACACTTCCTGCTTGAATAATCGAACCTTCACCTATAGTTACTCCAGGACAAACGGTTACATTAATTCCAAACCAAACATTTTCCTCAATCATAACATCCTTAATCACATGAGTATTATCATAAGGTATGGCAGTTCCATTAAAGTTATGGTTACTAGTTAATACAGAACAGCCAAAACCAGAATGAAAATTAGAACCTATATAGCAATTCCCTTCTCCGTATACTCTAAATCCATTAAAATGAAGGTTTTCCCCAACTGTAGTACGTTTTGTAAAATAGCTAAATCGATTTACTTTAATAACAGCGTTCTGATTACCTAGACTACGTCTCGCTATAAAGGTGAAGAACATAACCCTAAAACGTTTAATTATTTTTTTCAATATTCTTTAATTTATAATAATCTATAGCTACAAAGATAAACATACTTAGAAAAGCAATCGTAGTACTTATGGCTGCTCCTAGAATACCTATTTTAGGTACTAAATAAAAACATAGACCTATATTCAAAACTGCAGAAAATATTGTTATATATGAGAGTTTCTTCGTTTTTTTATAATAGAACAAATAGTTTACTAAAATTTTATACATTCCATTAAAGGCATAACCTAATAGTACCCAGAAGACTATTTGATAATCCACCTCAAATTTATTATCAATAAACCACTCATAAATCAATGGCACCAAAAGGAATATACCTAGCGCCATAATTATCATCAATAAGAAATAAAAATAATTAAATTTAGAGAGTTGTTTAATTTTAGATAAGTCTCCACCTTTTAGAATTGAAAACACATAAGGAGTCCAAGCTTGATTAAAACTATTATTAACAAAGGACATAATCATACCTACTTGATAAGCTACCGCATACAATCCCACATCCTCAGCACTCATAAACTCTAATATAATAAATCGATCAGAAAAGCTAATTATGTATCCAGCAAGACTATGAAATATTAATGGAGTACTGTACTTAAAGGCTTTTCTTAAATATTTTTTATTAATTAAAAGTCTAACATTATAAGAATAGAATAAATAAATTAAAATGAATAAAGCTATGATTAAAGCAATACCAACCGCTGGATAAATTCTCCCTTCCCAGCCTAGTTTTAAACTCACAACACAATAAATAGATAAGGATAAATCTAAACCTGTTTTTAAAATTCTTACCGCACCATAATTTAATGGCTTCTCGGTCGCTCTAAAGACACTTAATATTATTTCAATAATCTGACTAGAGAAAGCATACACCAGTGCTAGTAAAAGAATACTATTAGGTATTTCTTCATTGAAGATTTGTAAATCTGTAAACTCTATGAAAGTTGCTACAGCTATTATAATTAAACTTCCCGAGATTAATAATGTAGTTGTTACAGTAGATAAAAACTTATTAAAATCTACAGAATCATCATAATAAAACCTTAGCACACAGGAAACTATGTTCAAACCTATAATAGGAATGAATATAAAAGATAAATTATTAAATATGTCTACTATGCCATACTCAGCTTGACTTAGATTACTTGTAAGAATAGGTAATAACAAAAATGGAATGGCACTATTTATGAAATTAACAAGAGTATACATCCCCAAGTTCTGGAAGAGTTTACTCTTAATCATATTTATTAATTTTAAAATCATATTACCCACTAACAATCAGCTGTTTATTTAAATTAGTTAAGTAACTAGACAGGTATTCTTCTTTCATTAGATCACTTAACTCCTCTGGCTTATGGTTCTTAAATTGATCCGTCAACTGAATTGTAAATTCTTCTGGTGAATTTATCATAAAAACACCTTTAAAGTTTAAGTAATTCTCAAAATGTTTCTCGCTTAAACCATCAATATTCATAAAAATATTTATTTTCCCCATAGCAAGAGACTCTAACGCTGTTGTAGAAAATGCAGTTATATGTGCCGTAGTGATATTAATAACTTGATAAATAGGGAATTTACTAATTACCTTAATATTCGATTGAGTAAAGAGCTTTTCATAATTTACTGTTTTAGTCCTAGGGACATAAATAAAATCACAATCCTCTCTCAACATTGCTAATTTATTGATAAAAGGAATAGACTTCTCTTCTATCAAATCCTGTCCTGAAATAATAAAATTAGGCCTATTACTATCTATTAAAGTTGACAGTTCTTTAGGTGATTGAACTTCTCCATTTCTAAATAAATCAAACAGATAAAAGCCCGTAGGAATTACATTCTCTTTATCTATAAAGTTAATACCCGGATTATTGTAGAGTTCGTTTTCGCGAAATCCAAACGTCAAAAGTTTATCTGGTAATAAATGATTATTGATAGCAATACTATAATTATAAGATCTGTGGCTTTCTTTAATTAATCCATGTTGTAATTCTATCACCTGAACATTTTCATCTTTGCAAGCTTTTAAATAGCCACAATAATCATAATAACATTCTACAAACACATAACGTGGTTTATGTAGTTTAAGTAACAACTTAAATGTATAATACCTCGCTAAAAACTTATAAAATCTAAAATCAATATTTACACTTATACTATTCTCATTGAGAATATCAATAAGTACTGATTTACCTTCAAATTTAGGTTTAACAATTTTAAACCATAGAATCAATATAGCTTGTACAGGGATTATAAGAGTTTCATTGATAAAATTGCTTTCCTTTTCAATATCATCATGTGCTACATTTACATTACTCTCAATAAAAACGGCTTTACCATTAAAATGATCATAAACTCCCTGAGAAATTCTAGCAAAAGATTTCCCGTTTATAGTAATCCTTCGATTACTATTAGATAATATAAAAGCTTCATTTTTTTTAATTTTAATTAAAGACTTTACGCTGATTAGAAATTTGCTGAAGATTTTTTTTAACAATCCTAGATTTTTACTAGGGGCTATAGAGCTATAAGTATTTATACTATTATATAGATAAGGCTTGAAAAGAGGCCATAAGTGAGCTTTATTCCATGTTATTTCAACAATGTTATGATTTGATTCTATTTTATCTTTAATCACTTGACTTTATTTATAATAACCTTAGTATCATTAGATTCCCTAGCTCCTTGGGTTACCATAAACCATACATCATCAAACTCATTTGATAATTGCGGTAACCAACTAGGGTTAACCATAGTGTTGAGATCATTCCATTTTAGACTTAATGTAGTTACGTCCAATTCTCCTATTATAATCTTAGATTTTGAGGGTAAATTTGCAGGTGGACGTCCATTTACATAAATGTTTTTAGGAATTGCATTTACTGTAAATAAGGTTTGTTTCCCTTGAGATACAGTCACCGGAGCTCGCAAATGATAATCCTTATTTAGTATTTCAATTTCTTCCCAATTATTATATGGAAATGATGACGATGAGAGGTGTAAAGTCGTCTTTATTCCGTAATGTTTACTGAAAAAGAAATAAAGCTTATCATTCTTATAAAAATGCTGTCCAGCACTGTAATTACAGCTCACTTGTGATGGGTCATTATTTCCACTAATAATAGTGACATTCTTTAAACTCAAAGGTTGACTTTCATATTTGCCATTCTTATCAAACCAGGAGTTCCCTAGATCCTTTGAAAAGGTGTGTGCAACAAAATGAGTGCTTGAGTTTACTCTATTATTTGAAAAGGTTTTAATGTTTTTAGGAACATATTCAAAATAATGGAATGTAAGGTGTAATTCATTCTTATCATTTAAAGACAAGTATTTACCAAATCTAACATAACCATTAGATACAGACATAGAGCTTTTACCATGAGAATTTTTCCACATCAAAAAATCTGAATTCATTACATCACTTCCCTTATTCCATGAGTTACTTTGGCTAGATTTTTTAAACAATCTTATAGACCAACTACTATTTCTTACATCACTGCGAGCGGCCAGAAACAATTCGTCATTTTTACTAATAACTAAACTAGGGTAAGTAAGATTCCCTTTGATCTCAAGAGCTTTAGACCATGAATTAATATCATAAGTAGATTGGGATTTTTTATAAAATAAAGGCGAGTTATGAGAACCGTATACTATATGAAGATAGCCTTGTGAATCTATCACTAGAGCACCTCCACCATGATCATCTTTTGCCTTACCTATTATATTAGATTGATCCCACTTTTGTTTAGATTTATTATATCTCTTAATAAGCACAAGCTCTGCTCCTTCTTCATGTATAAGATAAGTAACAAATAAGTAGTCTTTTGTGTTCACCATTTTATCACTATCATGATAAGCAGTAGCTCTAGAAGAGCCCTTATTAAAGGTGGTTTGAACATCTATAGGTTTACAAGAGATAGAAATACTGAAGATTAATAATAAAAATAAAATTTTATTCATTTCTTAAAGTGGTTAAAAGATACTCTGCCCATTTCCAGTCTAGAGGCACATCTATATCTACCGAACTAATAGCATCCATTTCAAATTTAACAATCTTATTAAAATCTTTAATAGATTTATTTTTTAAGGCTGATACTTTGTAAATATAAATAGCTCCATTATATTCATATACAGTAGGTACATCTTGTCTTCTAGTAACGTTTGAAGTTTTAGATTTCTTAAGATATCCAGCTTCATTCTCTTCGGCGAGAACGTAATATGGGTTTGCATCTGTAATTTTTACAGAGACTAGCATTTCAATTTCCTTGT
>JALZUY010000053.1 GCA_023301395.1 Nonlabens sp. | reverse complement strand
GCTTATTGCGAGGCTGTAATCAATTCGAAATTCCATAACTTCACTAACTTAAATCATAAACCAAAAGGTCACAGCGTACCAGCTAAAACGCCTCACTCGCCTTATACCTTTGCCGTTATCAATTATAAAGAGGTAGACTAGATCTATATTCTAAGGGAACACACGGTATCTTTATCATCCTCTAAGCGATAATACTACTGCTCTATTCTTAGCGATTAATAATTAATACAGATTAGTAAACCAATCCGTAAACGTATCTATGTAAAAACTTCTCGCTTATCATTTATGCGATTTAAAGATAAATCTACACTTCTATTAATAACAATGAATTTATCAAAAGCAGCATAACTATCACTCCATTATTAGCACTTTTTTCTTGTACAGGTAAGTAAACACATTACACAAAAGATTCTAACTACTGATTTGTGAAGTTTAAAGATGAATTTACACTGCTATTAACAAGATAGAAATTATCAACAGCTACACAGCTGAACTTTCTTAACTAAAGAAATAAATACAATTTACTAAACACAGTTCATCAACCCTATTGCCTATTCTACAAAACATAAAAATGCGGCTTATAGCCGCATTTTTTTTAGATATAGGTTAATTAAATCTATTTGTATTTCTTGACTCCTTCTTTTAGCCACTCTTCATACTCATCTACATCTGGAGTGTAACCAATTTGTTCTACTCCTTTAAGGTCATTACCATTTCCATCTACGAGAGCATAATAAGGCTGAGCATTCACTTGATATCTACTAATCTGTAAATCGCTCCACTTATTCCCTACACTACGTATGCGTTTTTGAGTAGCATCAGATGTATACTGATCTTCTTTAGCTAATGCTTTTTTCTCATCTACATATAAAGAAACGAGAACTACGTCATTTTTAAGAATTTGTAAAATTTGAGGCTCTGCCCATACTCTTTCTTCCATTTTACGACAATTCACACATGCCCAACCTGTAAAATCTATTAATACAGGCTTATTAACTTTCTTGGCATATGCAAGTCCTTCTTCATAATCATCAAAAGCAATGATATCGTGTACTGCTAGATGTGCGTGTTCTGGTAACTCAGCAACTGCAGTTCCTCCACCAACTTTCTTATATCCTACTCCATATGGCGACTCACTGTAAGTTGATGGTGGTGGAAAACCACTTATTAACTTTAACGGTGCACCCCAAATCCCTGGAAGGAGATATAATGAGAAAACCAAAGAACATAACCCTAATAACATACGACCGACAGATATATTCTGGTCTGGCCCATCGTGTGGTAATTTAATTTTACCAAATAAATACAAGGCTAATGCTCCAAAAACAGCTACCCAAATAGCTATAAAGATTTCTCTTTCTATCAAATGCCATTGCATAACTAAATCTGCATTAGAAAGGAATTTAAATGCGAAAGCTAGTTCTAAGAACCCTAAGAATACTTTTACTGTATTTAACCAACCACCTGACTTTGGAAGAGAATTCATCCAACTAGGGAAAATAGCAAATAAAGCAAACGGTATCCCTAGCCCGAAACCAAATCCAGCCATTCCAGCCGTTAATGCAGTTGCGCCACCATCAGTAGAAAGCACACTTCCTAGCACTGCTCCTATCACTGGTCCAGTACAAGAAAAGGATACTAAAACTAAAGTAAGTGCCATAAAAAACACTCCTATTAATCCACCTACGTTTGATGCTTTATCTACTTTATTAATTAGTGAATTAGGCATTGTGATTTCAAATGCACCAAAAAAGCTTATTGCAAATATTATAAACACTACGAAGAAGAAAATATTCAACCACGGGTTTGTGCTAAACTCATTAAAGATATCGGGAGATACAGACTCAAATAAATGAAAAGGAAGACTGAATAAAACATAGATCAATAAAATAAAAACTCCGTAAAGAATCCCTTGTAGTTTACCGCCAGCTTGTTTTGTAAAGAATGAAACCGTCATAGGAATCATAGGGAAAACACAAGGTGTAGCTAACGTAAGAATACCAGCAACTAGACAACCCAGAAAAATAGTCCATAGACTTTTATCACTTTCTTCCTCATCCTCATCACTATCTACATCTTTCTTCTCATGCTTATCGCTTTTTTTTTTGATGCTACGGGCAGCAGGTGCCTCTGCCTTTAAAGGCTCTTCTCCTGCATCATAAAATGCGTTAATAACATCGTCTGGCACTACATCAATATTCTCATCTAATTTAAAAATTAGTGACTCTGGTGCCGGTGGTAGACATTGAGTATCATCACATACCATAAAGTATGCTTCTACGGGAATATACTTCGTATCAGGATTTTTGAGAATGATTTTTTGTTCAAAATGAGCATAATTAGCAAATTGATACACGTCCATTTCCCAAATTTTCACAAACTCAGCATAAGTGCCTTTTTCCTCGTTAATTCCGTTTAACTCAAAACCTTCAGTTCCAAAGAAATTAAACTCAGTAGGTACTGGCCCTTGATCTTTATCTCCTTTTGTTTGTGAATAAACGTGCCATCCTGGCTCAATGGAAACATCTGTAATAAGTACATATTCAGTGTCTGATATCTTTTTAACGCTTGTATTCCAGTCCGTAGGATCTTGAACTTGTCCCATTACTTGTAGACTAATGAGAGCTGTTAAAGCTATAAGGAGCTTTCTCATATGATATAGGTTAGTTTTATTAATATTTTGGTTGATTTAGTTACTTTATATGCATTACTGGAACGTATTCCTACAATCCATAGAATATCTTCACTAGATGTCAATACTACTATTTTTTCTTTAGCTATGAAAGGAACTTTGCCATCAGTTAGTACATCACTTACTAACTTATTGCCATTCATCCCTAATGGTGTAATGCGATCGCCTTGTTTCCAGTTGCGCAATTGCAATGGTGTTGTGACTTGAGCAGCGTCTAGATAAAGTACATTCTTCTCTTTATTCTTTTTTGCTAACTCTAGAGCATTATCAACAGGTATTGTTTCAAAACGCAATACTCCTTCATAAAACTTATAACTGCTTGAAAAATTGTCTATTGTAATATCAACGGGAATAACTTTTGTAAGCTTCTCAATCACAAGTGATTCTCTATTTCTAAAAATCACGTGTGAAAATGATTCTATGCGCTTTCCAGAAAGTCCTTCAGTAAGACTCATAACGTCATTAAGATTATGAAAACCATATTCTTTAATCAATTCATAGAGATATGCTGTAGGATTACCGCAATCTTTAAGTTGTGCGATATTGATATGAAGAGTTGTGTCGATTTGTTTAATTCCGCTTTCGCGAAAGCGCGCTAGAGCATCTACTACCAAATCTTGAGACCCATTGAGATAGTCTAGAGTTTGCGTAAAATGTGCTTTTAAATGTGGTAATGCGGTATGTAACAATGGTAAAATCTCATTACGTAGTTGATTGCGCTGGTATTTATTACTACTATTACTAGAATCTTCACGCCATTGAATTCCTAAATTCAAAGCATGCTCTTTAATCTGATCTCTAGAAAAAGTCAACAATGGTCTAACTATACGACCATTCACTTGAGGTATCCCTTGTAACCCATCCAGTCCAGCGCCACGATTAAGATTAATTAGAAAAGTTTCTAGTTGATCATCTAAATGATGTGCCGTTAAAATATGGCCATAGTCATTTGATTCACATAATTCTTGAAAGAAATCATAACGTAAATCACGTGCTGCCATTTGTATAGAAACACCTTGCTTTGCGGCATAAGCAGTTGTATCGCAATGCTTGATATGACATTCTATATTTAATGTTTGAGCCAGTTGTTTTACAAAAACCTCATCTTCATCACTTTCTGTGGCTCTTAAATTGAAATTGCAATGTGCTAGCGCTATTTTGAATCCGGCTTGATGCAATAAATGTGTTAATACTACACTATCTAGTCCGCCGCTTATGGCTACTAGTAATAGCTGTTCTTTGAGATTAGGAAACTGAACGTTAAGATGTTCTTGAAAGGCTGCGAGCATATCACAAATTTAATCAAAAGTAATTCCTTGTTGAGCCAAAACGGTAATCATTGCACTAGCCTTTAAAAGACATTCTTCATATTCCTTTTCAGGCAAGGCAGCAGCTGTTATAGCGCTACCTACACTAAAAGAAACGTATTTACTTTTAGCATTATATAATATGGTACGTATCACGACATTGAAGTCAAAATCACCGTCGGGTTTTATGTATCCTATCGCACCACTATAGAGTCCGCGTTTAAATGATTCGTTTTTCTCAATGATGTTCATGGCACTAATCTTAGGTGCGCCAGTCATACTTCCCATAGGAAATGTTGCTTTTAACACCTCTATAAAGCTAAGTCCTGGTTGAATAATAGCGGTAACGGTACTTATCATTTGGTGGACTTGCTTAAAACTATAAATACCAAATAATTCTTGAACAGCAACACTACCTTTTGCGGCAACCTTAGATAGATCATTGCGCACTAGGTCTACAATCATTACGTTTTCAGATCGTTCTTTAGGATCATTAAATAACTGCTCCTTTAAGTTTTCATCTTCTATTAAATGCTGTGAGCGTTTTGCTGTTCCTTTAATAGGCTGTGAAATCAATTGCGAGCCTACTTTTTTTAAGTAACGCTCTGGACTTGCACTCATCACGTGATACTTATTCATTCTCGCATAAACTGCAAATGGTGGCGTACTTATTTCATTAAGTTCTTTAAAAGCTTTTAAAGTTTGCAGTGATGCATCTTGCGCATAAAACTCTGTGCAAAAATTTGCTTCATAGATATCACCACGATGGATGTGATCAAGAAAGGTTTGTGTTT
>JALZUY010000052.1 GCA_023301395.1 Nonlabens sp. | reverse complement strand
CAAGTCATAAGAAATAACAAGAGAAAATTAAGGACACATGCAAACGACTCAAGAACCAATTTTAGTAGATAATCCTAATAGATTTGTCATTTTCCCGATTCAACATCATGATTTATGGGAATGGTATAAGAAGCAACAAGCATGTATCTGGACGGCTGAGGAGATTGATTTACATCAAGATATTACTGACTGGGAAAACTCTTTAAATTCTGATGAGCGTTACTTTATCAAGCACATTTTAGCATTTTTTGCAGCTAGTGATGGGATTGTGAATGAAAATCTTGCTGAGAATTTTGTAAACGAAGTACAATATTCTGAGGCTAAGTTTTTCTATGGTTTCCAAATTATGATGGAAAACATCCATTCTGAGACTTATTCTCTTCTTATCGATACTTATGTGAAGGAGGATAAAGAAAAAGATCAACTTTTTAAAGCTATCGAGAACTTTCCAGCAATTAAGAAAAAAGCAGATTGGGCAATGAAGTGGATTGATAGCCCATCATTTGCTGAGCGTTTAATTGCATTTGCAGCAGTAGAAGGTATTTTCTTCTCTGGTGCATTCTGTTCTATTTTTTGGTTAAAGAAAAGAGGATTGTTGCCTGGATTAACTTTTTCAAATGAGTTGATTTCTCGTGATGAAGGTATGCATTGTGACTTTGCAGTTCATCTACACAATCATCACCTAGTAAATAAAGTTCCTAAGGATCGTATTAAAGAAATTATTATAGATGCTCTTAATATTGAGCGTGAATTTATTACTGAATCACTTCCAGCAAGTTTGATAGGTATGAATGCTAAGTTAATGACTCAGTACTTAGAGTTTGTAACGGACCGTTTACTAGTAGAGCTAGAATGTGAAAAAGTTTATAATACTTCAAATCCATTTGACTTTATGGATATGATTAACCTACAAGGTAAAACTAACTTCTTTGAAAAAAGAGTAGGTGAGTACCAGAAGGCTGGAGTGATGAACAGTACAAAAGATGATAAGACAGAGATGGATTCTTTCTCTCTAGATGCAGACTTTTAGATAAGACTAATACAGCCTTTTATGGGTTGTTCCATATAAAATACTGAGAATATTTAAGATGTTTTCATAACTAATTAACCCAAAGCTAAGATAAAGGGACTAAAATCCTTTTCTCTAAATCCAAAAACCGAGTTCAATATGTTTGTAGTAAAAAGAGACGGCCACAAGGAGCCAGTGATGTTTGATAAGATCACCGCCAGAGTACGTAAATTATGTTACGGACTTAGTAATCATGTCGATCCTGTAAAGGTTGCCATGCGTGTAATTGATGGATTGTATGACGGCGTTACTACAAGTGAACTCGATAACCTTGCTGCTGAGACTGCTGCAACCATGACCACTGCACATCCAGATTATGCGCGTCTTGCGGCACGTATATCTGTTTCTAACCTTCACAAAAACACAAAGAAAACCTTTACTGATGTGGTAACGGATCTTTATGAATATGTGAATCCTCGTAACAATAAGAAGGCACCTATGATCTCTGATGAGGTCTATAAAGTAATACAAGATAATGCAGACCGTTTGAACTCGGCAATTATCTATAATCGTGATTTTGGGTACGATTACTTTGGGTTTAAAACGCTAGAACGTAGTTATTTATTAAAAATTAACGGTGAGATTGCTGAGCGCCCACAACATATGTTGATGCGTGTATCTGTAGGTATTCATATCGACGATCTTGATGCTGCAATTGAGACCTATGAGTTGATGTCTAAAAAATACTTTACACACGCAACACCTACATTATTCAATTCAGGTACTCCTAAACCTCAAATGTCTTCTTGTTTCCTTTTAACAATGCAAGACGATAGTATTGAAGGTATTTATGATACATTAAAACAAACCGCAAAGATTTCTCAAAGCGCTGGTGGAATAGGATTGTCTATTCACAATATACGTGCAAGAGGTTCTTACATCGGTGGAACTAACGGTACATCAAACGGGATCGTTCCTATGCTTAAGGTGTATAACGATACGGCAAGATATGTAGATCAAGGTGGAGGAAAACGTAAGGGTTCTTTTGCGATTTACATGGAGCCATGGCATGCAGATATTTTTGATTTTCTTGATTTGAAAAAGAATCACGGTGCAGAAGAAATGCGTGCACGTGATTTATTCTATGCGATGTGGATTTCTGATTTATTCATGAAACGTGTGGAGCAAAACACTACTTGGACACTAATGTGTCCTAATGAATGCCCAGATCTTTATAATATTCATGGAGACGAGTTTGAAGCATTATATACAAAGTATGAGCAAGAAGGTAAAGGTCGCAAGACTATTCAAGCACGCGAGCTTTGGGATAAAATACTAGAATCACAAATTGAAACTGGAACACCTTACATGTTGTATAAAGATGCAGCAAATCGTAAGTCTAACCAGAAAAATTTAGGTACAATTAGATCTTCTAATTTGTGTACAGAGATTATGGAGTACACTTCTCCAGATGAGGTTGCAGTGTGTAACCTAGCCTCTATCGCACTACCTATGTTTGTTAAAGATGGTGGTTTTGATCATAAAGCACTTCACAAAGTAACTAAGCGTGTGACTCGCAACTTGAACAAAGTTATCGATCGCAACTATTATCCAGTAAAAGAAGCAGAGAATTCTAACATGCGTCACAGACCAGTAGGATTAGGAATCCAAGGTCTAGCAGATGCGTTTATTATGTTACGTCTTCCTTTTACAAGTGACGAAGCAAAGAAATTAAACTCAGAGATTTTTGAGACACTTTATTTTGCAGCTTGTGAGGCTTCTATGGAAATGGCTATTGAAGAAGGACCATATTCTACATTTGCAGGTTCTCCTATGTCAAAAGGAGAGTTCCAGTATAACATGTGGAATATTCAAGATGATGAATTAAGCGGCCGTTGGGATTGGGCTGACTTAAGAACTAAGGTTATGGAAAATGGTGTAAGAAATTCACTTCTTGTAGCGCCTATGCCTACAGCAAGTACTTCTCAGATCCTAGGAAATAACGAAGCATTTGAGCCGTATACTTCAAATATCTACACACGTAGAACACTTTCAGGAGAGTTTATCGTTGTAAATAAACATTTATTGAAAGATCTGGTAGATCAAGGTTTATGGGATGATACATTGAAAAATGCGATCATGAGAAATAATGGTTCTATCCAAGCAATAGATGGGATACCAGCAGATATTAAGGAGCTTTATAAGACAGTTTGGGAATTAAAGATGAAAGACATAATTGATATGTCTCGCCAGCGTGGTTACTTTATTGATCAATCTCAATCTTTGAATTTATTCATGGAAAATGCAAACATGTCTAAACTTACTTCAATGCATTTCTATGCATGGAAGAGTGGTTTGAAGACTGGAATGTATTACTTAAGAACTAAGGCAGCAGTAGATGCGATTAAGTTTACGGTAACTAAGGAGAAAAAAGCAGCGCCTATCGCAGCAACAACTCCTGCGGTTCAAGTAGCTCAACCAGTTGCAGCGGCTCCAGTTCAAGCAATTTCACCTGTGCAACCATTAACATCTGTTACTCCTACACCGCAACCTGGGCAAACTCAATCTCTTTTTATAGATGATAGTATGCCAGCAGCTGCAAGAGTAATGAATCAAGCAAGTGCTATTGCAAATACAAACGTAATCACTGAGAGCGATGAAATGAGTGCCGATGAATATAAGATGATTCTACAACGTGCAAAAGAAGCTGCCAGTAATGGTGATGACTGCGAGATGTGCGGCTCATAAATAACACTTATTTACTTAACCTTAAACGGCTTTACAATTATTGTAAAGCCGTTTTTTTTATACGCTTTCGCGGAAGCGCATTCTACAAAGCCTAATTACAAAACATTGCTTTTCTAGTAGAGATAGAACTTAAGTTTTTAGGTTTAAAGAAAGCCATTTTGTTCATAACTCTGCTTTTAAAAAGCCTTTTGATTACTTATATTTAAAGTTCAACTTTTTGGCTATTTTTTATTTTTAATATGTTGATTGTTAGTGTTCTATTTGATTTTTACTATCATGGAATCAAGAAAATAAATAGCCTAATAACTTAAAAGCTTAAACATCTAGTAACCCAATAACCCATCTACTATGTATCTCATTTTTGACACAGAAACTACAGGATTGCCTAAACGCTGGGATGCATCTTATACAGACGTAGATAATTGGCCACGTGTTATTCAAATCGCATGGCAGTTGCATGATGAAATGGGTAATTTGTTAGAGCACCACGATTATCTAGTAAAGCCCGATGGCTTTGATATACCTTATGATGCGGAGCGTATTCATGGAATCTCTACTGCACTTGCACAGCAGCAAGGAGTACCGCTAGAAGAGATGTTATCACAGTTTAATATTGCACTTAGTAAAGCAAAATTTGTAGTAGGGCAAAATCTTAAGTTTGATTTAAATGTCACTGGAGCTGAGTTTGAGAGAACTCAAATAGCAAACGATTTACAGCAACTTCCTGTACTCGATACCTGTACAGAACATACCGCACAATTATGTCAACTACCTGGTGGACGTTATGGAAAACCTAAACTACCTACCTTAACAGAACTACACCAATTTTTATTCAACCAGTCTTTTGGAGAAGCCCACAACGCCACTGCCGATGTGGAAGCAACTACTCGTTGTTTCTTAGAACTAGTACGTAAACAACAATATTCAAAACAACAACTGGACGTTGCAGATGATTATTTTGTACGTTTCCAGCAAGAGAATCCAGCGACCATAAAACCAGCTGGAATAAGACACGTTAACCTTAAAAAAGCATCAGAGCAGCTTAAGGAAACGGTTGAGCCAGAACTTACCGTAGAAGAAATTGAAGAAAATCTAGAAGGATTAAATAAAGCACAATTTGCTCATTTACATTCTCATTCTCAGTTTTCAATATTACAATCCACAGCTAGTGTTCAAGATCTAGTAAAAGCGGCTGCTGCAAATGATATGCCTGCCGTAACAATGACAGACCATGCAAATATGATGGGTGCATTCCATTTTATTAAAGCGGTTAAATCACATAATGCAAGTCTAGTAGATCAAGAGGAAGATGGACCACAAAAAGAACCTATAAAGCCTATTCTAGGTTGTGAGTTCTTTGTCTGTGAAGACATGAATGATAAGACTCATAAGGATAATGGTTATCAAATAGTCTTACTGGCAAAAAACAAAAACGGTTATCTCAATATTGCCAAAATGTCGAGTAAAGCCTATGTAGATGGTTTTTACTACGTACCTAGAATTGATAAAAAACTCATTGAAGAGTTTAAAGAAGACATCATCGTTCTTACAGGAAATATGTACGGAGAGATCCCTTCAAAAATCCTGAACCTAGGAGAAAAACAAGCCGAAGAAGCCTTAATGTGGTGGAAAGAGCAGTTTGGTGATGATTTCTATATTGAGATTATGCGTCACGGTCAGGAAGATGAAGATCGAGCAAATGAGGTTTTGATCTCGCTTTCGCGAAAGCATAATATAAAAATGCTGGCTACTAATAATACGTATTACATCCATAAAGAAGATGCAAATGCGCATGATATTTTACTTTGTGTAAAAGATGGAGAAAAGCAAGCAACGCCTATAGGTCGCGGACGTGGTTATCGTTATGGATTGCCTAATCAGGAGTATTATTATAAGTCTGGAATGGAGATGAAACAGCTCTTTAAAGACCTGCCTGAAGCTATTCTAAATGTCAATGAAGTGCTGGATAAGATTGAGCAGTTTGAACTGGCGATGGATGTTCTGCTTCCTATTTTCGACATACCGCAACAGTTTGTAGATGAGCAAGATGAAAATGACAAAGAAAAACGTGGAGAAAACGCATATCTAAGACATCTTACTTATGAAGGTGCTAAAAAACGATACGGAGAAATCACTCCAGAGATTGAAGAACGACTCGATTTCGAGTTAGAAACCATACGCAAGACGGGTTATCCTGGTTATTTCTTGATTACTTGGGACTTTATTAAAGCAGCCCGAGAAATGGACGTAGCTGTAGGTCCAGGTCGTGGTAGTGCTGCAGGAAGTGTGGTCGCTTACTGTTTATGGATTACAAATGTAGATCCTATTTTATATGATCTACTTTTTGAGCGTTTCTTGAATCCGGATCGTGTAAGTATGCCTGATATTGATATTGATTTTGATGATGAAAATCGATATAAAGTTATGGATTATGTTATTGAGAAATATGGAGCTAGTCAGGTAGCACAAATTATTACCTATGGTACCATGGCGGCAAAGTCTTCCATACGCGACACTGCAAGAGCACTCGATTTACCACTTAACGAGGCAGATCATATTGCAAAGTTGATTCCTGATTTTGCAAAGCTTAAGAAGATATTTGCACTAGAAGATAATGAAGTGCGCAGCAAGTTCCGAGGTGAAGATGCAGATATGGTTGAGGAATTAAGAAGCATCGCAGCTGGATCTGATCTTGCGGCCGAGACTCTGAAACAAGCTCGTATTCTTGAAGGTTCTGTAAGAAATACTGGAGTGCACGCCTGTGGAGTTATTATCACGCCAGACGCGCTTACTAATTTCGTTCCTGTTGCTACCGCAAAGAATTCAGATCTTTATGTAACTCAATTTGATAATGAGGTTGTAGAAAGTGCTGGATTGCTGAAAATGGATTTCTTAGGACTTAAAACATTAAGTCAAATCAAGGATACTGTTGCTATTATAAAAGAACGCCACCAGATAGAACTAGATATTGAATCTGTACCGCTGGATGATGTAAAAACTTATGAGTTATTTCAAGAGGGAAATACAGTAGGGATATTCCAGTATGAAAGTGCTGGAATGCAAAAATACATGCGAGATTTGAAACCTACGCAATTTGCAGATTTGATAGCCATGAATGCCTTGTATCGTCCTGGTCCATTAGAATACATTCCAGATTTTATTGATAGAAAACATGGTGTGAAAGAGATTACTTATGATCTCGATGGAATGGAAGAATACCTCTCTGAAACCTATGGAATTACGGTATATCAAGAGCAAGTAATGCTTCTTTCTCAAAAACTAGCAAACTTTTCAAAAGGTGAAGCCGATGTTTTGAGAAAAGCGATGGGTAAAAAGCAAATGGCGACGCTACAAAAGATGAAGCCTAAGTTCCTAGATAATGGAGAAACAAATGGTCATGATAGAACTATACTTGAGAAAGTATGGAAGGATTGGGAAGCATTTGCATCTTATGCATTTAACAAATCTCACTCGACCTGTTATGCATGGATAGGTTATCAAACCGCTTATTTAAAAGCAAACTATCCTGCAGAGTTTATGGCAGCAACACTGTCTAACAATATGAACCAGATCAAGGATGTGACTAAATTCATGGATGAATGCAAGCACATGGGGTTACCAGTTTTAGGACCAGATGTAAACGAGTCAAATTATAAGTTTACGGTAAATAAAAATGGAGCAGTCCGTTTTGGGATGGGTGCTGTAAAAGGTTTAGGACATGGTGCCGTAATGACTATCATAGAGAACCGTCAGGAAGGTCCTTACAAGAGCATTTTTGACATGGCAAAACGCATAGACTTGCGTGCTGCAAACAAGAAGTCATTTGAAGCACTGGCGCTAAGCGGTGGATTTGATGGGTTGGGTGGCGAGAATAGAGCTCAATATTTCTATGCGTTTGATAACGGTCAGATTTTCCTGGAGCAAGTTGTAAAATATGCTCAAAAGTTTCAGGAAAATGAGAATAGTGCTCAAGTAAGCCTATTTGGGGAAGCGAGCGATGTTCAAATTCCAGAACCAGAACTTCCTATATGTGAAGATTGGGGAACGATGGAAAAACTCAAAAGGGAGAAAGAAGTAGTAGGTATTTATTTATCGGGTCATCCACTAGATGATTATAAAAAAGAGATAGAATTTTTCTGTAATACAGGATTGAGTAGTTTGAAAGATTTATATGGCTTAGTAAATAGAGAACTCACTTTTTGTGGAGTAATTAGTGACGTGCAACATCGCATTACTAAGACCAATAAAGGTTGGGGAATGTTTACAGTTGAGGATTATGAGGAGAGTTTTGAATTTAGACTCTTTAATGAGGACTACCTTAAGTTCCGTCATTTCTTAGTTCCTAACTCTTTTATTCATTGCAAAATCAAGATAAAAGAAGGCTGGATTGATAAAAAAACAGGCAGACCTACAGATCCACGTATCAATTTTACAGCGATGCAACAATTGCAGGATTTGATGGCCAGCGCAGCAAAAAAATTAACCATTCAATTCCATATTAGTGAAGTCGTAGAGAAAAGAGTAGAGTGGTTACAAGAAATTCTAGAAACTCACAAAGGAGATCATCAGTTGTTCTTTAACCTGGTAGATCACGAGGAGAAAATTTCTTTAAACATGCCTAGTCGCATGAAAAAGGTAAATGTGACTAATGAATTACTCGCTTTACTCGATGAGCAAGGAATACGTTATGGATTAAATTAAATGTGATAAATCACAAACCTACATATCGATATAAATAAGTCTAATAGTGACTGACTGTAATATGGTATGAGATTTGATTACTTTTGTATATAGAAATTAAAACAGCACATAAAATGGCACTAGAAATAACAGACGCAAATTTTGAAGAAACAGTATTAAAAAGTGATAAGCCAGTATTGGTTGACTTTTGGGCAGCATGGTGTGGACCATGTCGCATGGTAGGTCCTATCATCGATGAGGTTGCTACTGACTATGACGGTAAAGCAGTTGTAGGTAAAATGGATGTTGATGCAAATCAAGAATTTGCAGCAAAATACGGAGTACGTAATATCCCAACGGTACTTGTTTTTCAAAACGGTGAAGTTGTAGGTCGTCAAGTAGGTGTTGCACCTAAGAACGCTTACACAGACGCGATAGATGCATTATTGAACTAGTATAACGGTTCAAATTTTATAAAAAAGCTCATTTCTTAATTGAAATGAGCTTTTTTGCGTAATATATTTTGGAATTTCACTTTCGCGAAAGCGTATTACAACAGCTCACCACTACTTTTATAAAAAGTTTATTTGCAAATAAAATCCATACACTTATCTTCACGCTATGGATATTCAAAAGGAGTTAAATAAAACCGCAGGATTTAAAAACCTAGCCTTACTTGCCAGTCAAGTGGTGGAAGGATTTATATCTGGTATGCATAAATCTCCTTTCCATGGTTTTAGTGCTGAGTTTGCTGAGCATAAAATCTATAATCCTGGTGAAAGTACCCGTCATATAGACTGGAAATTGTTTGCCAAAACCGATAAGCTTTATACCAAACGTTACGATGAAGAGACGAATTTAAGATGTCATCTCATCGTAGATAATAGTCCATCGATGCATTATCCGCTAGTTAAAACTCAAACTTTAGGTAGCTTGAATAAAGTAGGTTATGGTGCGCTCGCCGCTGCAAGTGTGATGAATGTCTTAAAGAAACAACGAGACGCTGTAGGGCTATCCGTTTATAGCGATACTTATGAATACTATGCTCCTGAGAAAGGAAGTGATAGACATCATAATATGTTGCTAGATCAGCTTTCAAAACTTGTAGTTAACAAGCCTACTGGGACATCAACAAATACCTATAAGTACTTGCATGAAATCGCAGATAAAATGAAACGTCGCTCGCTTATTTTCCTATTTACAGATATGTTTCAAAGTGATGTTCATGAAAACGAATTGTTTGAAGCGTTGCGCCATTTGAAATATAATAAGCATGACGTGGTTCTTTTCCATACCTATGATAGTGCCACCGAAGTTGATTTTGACTTTTCAAACAAACCATCTCGCTATACTGATGTGGAGACTGGTGAGCATATCGACTTATATGCAGATAATGTAAAAGAGGTGTATAAAGAAGCGGTAAGCACTTATTTTGAAAAACTAAGAGTGCGTTGCGGACAGAATAGAATAAAATATATGCCAGTAGATATACAGCGCAATTTTGATGTAGTACTCACTACTTTTCTTCTTGAACGTCAACTTTTCAAATAGAATTTAATTCAGTTCAAAAGGTAAAAAAAAGAAAGCCCATCTTGCGATGAGCTTTCGTAACCGAATGAATTATGAAAAGAGTATTATTTGGTTACACCTGAATCAGTACCTAGATTTTTAGGGAAAACCTAAGTCCTATTGATTAAGCATTGCAAATATCAAGCTTTAATTGTGAATTGTGAAAAATATTAATCGTCTGAAAATACTCATGGATTAAAAGCGTATAAACACGTTAAAGAGGTTGTGTTTCTCTTAGAGATTAAAAGTTAAACCCTAAACCGAAAATAATACCGCGATTTCTAGGAAGTAAATTGTTGTCAATTCCATTGAAAACTTCTGGGTCAATACCATCATATTCTGTGATTGTAAATAAATTAGTTCCAGTTAATGATGCTCTTATGTCTATAGTGTCTCCAGGGAAATTATAGCCAATAGAGAGATTGTCTAATTTTAAGAAGTCTGCTTTTTGAATATAATAGTCAGAGAATAATTGTGCATCATTAAATCCTGTTTCTTGGATACTTACAGGTGAGTTATTATAAAGTATATTTTGTGTATCGCTGGGGAAAACACTTGTAAGATTTGCGGTGCTTGCAGTAATTTCATTATAATTATATCCACCGGTAGCGCCACGCAATGTAGCATTTAAGTCAAAATTCTTAAACCTGAAGTAAGTACTGATCCCGTAATAAGCATCGTGATTTGCTTTTTTATAAGCTACTCGATCTTCATTATTAATGATATTATCACCATTAACGTCTTCATATTCTCCTTCTAGCGGTCTTCCATTTGTATCATATACCTGTCTGAATACATTAAATGTAGTAGGATCAGTACCTAAGATCCATTCTTGAATAGAGTTCTCTACTGGTGTGGAATTTGATAAATTTGTGATTTCTATATCTTGAAAAGTCAAGTTACCAGTAATGTTCCAGGTCATATTTTTTCCTTCAATCATTTTAAGTTGAAGGCTTGTTTCTATTCCGTTACTTTTTATAGAACCAGAGTTTTGAAAGTTAAAAGATTGAAGATTAAATATAATTAAATCTGTAGTTTTTCTATTATAATAATCTATGCTACCTGTTAACCTATTAGTGAACAGTCCTATATCTAGTCCTATATTAAACTCATTTGTTGTTTCCCATTTTAAATTTTCAGCGTTAGTCGGTTTTAAAAAACCGTTGAATTCATTACCAAACTGATAGACGTTGTTTTCAGGAATTAGAGAGTGTGCTGTAGTGATATTTTGTTGTCCTGTTTTACCATAACTGCCACGTAATTTTAAATGAGAAATAGTGAGATTGTTTTTAATGAATCCGGTTTCGGTTAATTTCATGGCGCCACTAAGGCCGTAAAAATGAGCCCATTTATTGTCCGAAGAGAAATGATCATTACTGTTTATGGAGAAGCTTCCAGACAGCATGAATCTATTATTAATATCAAAAATAGCTCTACTAAAAAAACTCGTTATAGAGTTGTTTTCTTCAATAGATGGGAAATCAATAAAAACACCATTTTCTATTCCACGATTAAAAGTTCCACGATAGAATGATTGTGAGCTACTTCCTAAGGTAAGATCCATTTGGGTTTTATAATTCTCAGATTCTTTGTGATAGTCTAAACGGCCATCAATAAGATTGTTTCGTCTTATTCCGTGACTGACATCTTTTAATGTGTTTAAAGTTCCTGCAGTTGTAATTTGATTTCTAATAGCATAAGAGTTGAACTCATTATAGTCTAGTCCAGTATTACCAGTGAATTTTAATCCTTCCGCGGGTAATTGATATACAGCGCGCATATTAATTCTTACCTGATCGTTATCTAACTGTGCATCCAGACTATTTAATAATCCTAGTGGATTTCTTACCGCATTAGGCTCCACCCCATTTGTAGTAGAATGTTCAAAGAATTCATTATCATCATTGAAAATAGGTTGGGTAGGGTCAAAAAGAATTGCTGCTCGTATAGCACTCAAGTCTGCACTTCTTATTTCTTCTTTAGTAAGTTGAGAAGTAAGATGAAGTTGCAGTTTATTTCTAAGTAGTTTTTGAGTAATGTTCAAACCTAGATTTGCTCTTTCATAACCAGAACCTTGTAGCGTTCCATTTTCATTATTATAACCTAGAGAAGCTCTTATGGCTGTAGACTCATATCCTTTTTCTACACTTATATTATGTATAGCACGTGTCGCGTTTTCATAAATAGCGTCTTGCCAGTCTGTACTTGCGGTTCCTAAAATGGATGCGTCACGACCTTGGTCATTTATAAACTGGCGGAATCGATTTGCTGTAAACACAGGTGTGTAATTATCCACTTTCTCCACCGCAAACTGCACGTTATAATTGATATTAAGATCAGTATTAAAATCGGCTTTTTTTGTAGTGATTAGAATCACACCATTAGAAGCACGATTACCATATATAGCAGTAGCAGCTGCATCTTTTAAAATAGTGAAACTATTTATGTCGTTAGGGTTTATAGAGTTTAAACGAGCATTGTTTTGATCAAGAGGAATTCCATCAACTACATAAAGAGCATCTTGATTAAGTGATAAAGTAGCTCCAGGACGTATTCTTAATATAGAATTGTCTCCAGGACGACCACTTGCAGCAGTTACTTGAACGCCAGCCGCTTTTCCTGCGATAAGTTGTGTAGTAGAAGTGATAGCGCCTTTATTAAATTGGTTTTGTGTAATCGTTTGATGAGAAGTACTTATATCTAATTGCTTTGAATGACCATAACCTATGAGAACATCTAGCTCTAGTGCGGTAGGTTGCTCTGTGAGTTCAATATCTATTTTATTTTGTCCTGTAAAAATGATTTCTTGAGTGGTGTAACCTGTATAAGAAATGAGAATTATGGCACCGTCTGGAATGTTTTTAAGTTTAAATATCCCGTCAAAATCTGTCTCTATAGGCTTTTCATTTCCTTCAAAAGTTACGTATGCATTTGGAATAGGTAGCCCATTTCCAGCATCTATTACAGTTCCTGTTACCACATTTTGAGCTATGGTAAGCAGTGGTATTATAAGCAGTAATAAAAGCGTTTTAAGTTTTAAGTTCATTGCTAAATTTAATTTTTTAAGATAAATCTTCAAATTCTTAACTAGCTTTCAAAAGTATGTAAAGTATATCTTTAGGTTCTGATTTAGAATTTTTTAAGATAAATCTTCAAATTCTTAACTAGCTTTCAAAAGTATGTAAAGTATATCTTTAGGTTCTGATTTAGAACAGCAATTCTAGTAAAACATTGTAAAATAGGTTTAGTAAGCACATATATATTATATTTCGCTTTCGCGAAAGCGAACCCATTTTCAACTCAATACTACCAGTAATATACTTGCCCAATGAAAAAAATATTCTTCCTTTTTATGGTTTTAGCTATAATAAGCTGTGGCAAAAAAGAAAAACCATTCAATGGCGATACACGACCTAGTGTTATTGAGGTAATGACTACTCCTATTTATGCTTCATCTACCAGTATTGAGGTGTATACTACAGATTATCTACTAGATGTGACTGTGCTGGATAGCATTACTTATGGTAAAGGAGTGTTGTTTAATACAAAGACAGGAAATGCTACAGATCCTTTAAAACTGGAAATGGATTCTATAGCTCCTTATGTTTCTCACGTGTCTTTATGGACTGATGGGATACGTAATGATATTCCAGTTTTTACAAATACTCCTAGAAATCTACAAACCGCAAGGTTAAGTTATGGTGAGATTGTAGAAAATGGATTTACGTTTAAGACCAATGGTGAACTCCAGAATATCGTAATACTCTATGAAAACCAAATGATTAGTGCTTCTCAAAAAGGTGACACTTATATTGTAGAGTTGCCAGAGAAAGATTTCTCAAACCGCAAGTCATCAACCCAACTGGTAAGAGTCTATGCTAGCGATTTTAATGGACGAACTAATGATTTATTAATTCCAGTACAAAATAGAGAAGTGGTTCAAGATCCATCACAACTTGCTCGCTCAGACCATCACAGTCAAGTGATTTACTCTTTAATGGTAGATCGTTTTATGGATGGAGATGATAACAATACTGAAGTTAAATCTATAGCAAATTATAATGGTGGCGATCTCGCTGGAGTTCTTGCAAAAATTAAAGATGGATACTTTGAAGAGCTAGGGATTAATACGATTTCATTATCGCCTATTACTCAAAATGCTGGACGTTCTCTAGAACGTGATGAGCAAACTAAATTTCATACTTATCAAGGTAATGCTCCTGTTTCAAATACTTTAATAGATAAACGCTACGGAGATGAAGAGTTGCTGAAGTTGCTCATAGAAGAAGCGCACAATCGTGATATAAATGTAATTCTCGATTATGTTACTCAACACGTCCATGAGCAAAATCCTATTTATAAAGAACATACAGATTGGGTTACAAGTTTATATGTAGGTGATCAACTGCATCAGCTCGATTTTAAAAAACCAGAAGTGGTAAATGCAATGACGGATACTGCACTCTATTGGGTTGCTAACTATGAGATGGACGGTTTGCGTTATGATTTAACAGATCAAATTCCTCATGTTTACTGGAGGTCATTGAATCAAAAAATAAGGAAACACACAAATAGGCCTATTTATCAACTAGGAGAATCAAACGGTTCTTATGATGTAGTGCGTAGTTATATGAATAGTGCAATGTTAAACGCGCAAATGGAGTTCAACCAGTATGAAGCTGCGGTAGACGCTTTTGTAAAAGCAGATGGCAGCTATGCAAATCTAGCCCAGTCACTTTTTGAAGGATTAGATTATTATGGTCACCATCATTTAATGGGAACTATGTCTGGAAATCAAGATAGGGCAAGATTTATAAGCTATGCTAGTGGTGATTTATCGCTGGATGATGATGGATGGCATACAACAAAAGGGATGATTGATACCACTTCCTATGATAGATTAGGAATGTTACAGGCTTTTAATATGACTGTTCCTGGTATACCTATAATATATTATGGTGATGAGTATGGAAGCATAGGGCTAGGAGTAAATTCACCTAATAATATCAAAATGATGAAGTTTAAGGATCTTTCACAAAGAGAACTAGACTTAAAGAAACTGGTGTCAAGTTTAGTGAATCTTAGAAAAAACTCTATGTCACTACTTTATGGAACTACCCAAATTGTTAGTGAAGCAAACGGATTGCTTGTTTTAAAAAGAAATTATTTTGATGAGGAAACGGTGGTTTATTTTAATGAAAACGCCATTTCTTTAAATGTACATACAAAATCAAATGCTCGAGATGTCGATGTGATCACTCTTAATGGGCTGGAGACTGAAGATAAAATCCAAGTAAAAGCACGTAACTTTGCTATTGTTCAAACTAAAATTAAAGAATCCACACAAGAATAAAATCTATGAAAAAATCAACATCACAATGGATGGTTGTGTTATTTGCAGCCATGACATTATTCTCATGTAAAGATGCTGCCGTTACCAGCAATGAAGAAGTCACTACAGATGATGCTAAAGTTGCTTATTCAGCTATATCAAATGAGGATTTAGAAACTGCCGTGATTTATAAAGCAAACGTAACAGAGTATTCTGAGGCTGGAACGTTTAATGAGTTTACTAAAGGGATTCCTAAACTTAAAAAACTAGGAGTAAAAGTAATATGGTTGATGCCTGTTTTTTCTGTTTCTGAAAAAAATGGAAATCCATATGCAGTAAACAGCTATGAGAAAGTAAATCCAGACTTAGGAACTGATGAGGATTTAGATTTATTAATTCAAACGGCTCATGATAATGGAATGTTTATTATTTTAGATTGGCCATCTAGTAGTACAGGACTAGATCACACATGGATGAAAAAATATCCAGATTTTTATGCTAATTCTAATAAAGGTCTTAAAAATACTGCAACATTGAATTATGAGAATAGAGAATTATGGGATGCAATGGCAAGCGCAATGATTTATTGGGTTGAAGCACGTAATGTTGATGGGTTCCGTTGTGATGTTGCTCATGAAGTTCCTGTGCAGTTTTGGAACTATGCATCTAAATCCGTTAATGATGTTAAGCAAGTGCTTATGCTTGCTGAAAGTGAAAGGAAAGAGTTATTTGTAGACGCATTTGATATGGGATATAATATAGAAGGACATGCTATAATGAATGAACTAGCGACAGGGAATGTTACTGTAAATACATGGGATGAATATATGTTACGTGTCAATGAAAATTATCAGGAAGATGACATCTTAATGAATTTTGTGATTAATCACGATCAAAATTCATTGAATCAGAATCGTACAGAGCGCATGGAAGAGGCTAGCGAGGCTATGCTTGCTCTTCAATATGTAATTCCAGGAATGCCATTGATCTATTCTGATCAAGGATATGGTATGATAGAAGAAGTAGATGATACTCAGAAATTTAAGGAATGGAATGTAATGGAGAAATTAGGGACATTGAAAGCTACTAATCCTGCTTTGAATGGTGGTAAAAATGCCGCTTCTTATAAACGTATAAATACAAGTGAAGATTCAAAAATATATGCGATTGAAAGAGAAAAAGATGGTCATAAAGTTATTTATGTTGCAAATTTTTCAAGCAAATTAGTTGAGTTTAAAGCGCCTACTGTAGCCGGTGAAATGACTGATGCCGTTAGAGGATCAGTGTCAAACATCCCAGCAAATTATAACTTTACGTTTCCGCCAAACGGATATCGTGTTTGGGTTGTAAAGAATTAGTTTGTTTATAACCGCTTGACTCAAGTTGAGTGGTTATTTTATGAAACTTCAATTACATTAACACAAAAATAAAATCATGGATAAGACATATTACGACCCTAAAGATTTAAGAAAATTTGGTAAAATCACAGAATGGAGTGAAGAACTAGGAACTAAGTTTTTTGACTATTATGGGAAAGTATTTGAAGAAGGAGAATTAACAGCTCGCGAGAAGTCATTAATCGCTCTTGCTGTGTCTCATGCAGTTCACTGTCCATATTGTATTGATGCATATACTGGAGATGCTCTTAAAAGAGGTATTACTAAAGGTGAAATGATGGAGGCAGTTCACGTTGCAGGAGCTATTCAAGCTGGAGCAACATTAGTTCATGGTGTTCAAATGATGAATAAAGTGAATAAACTGGAGATGTAGTAATTCAAGACTTTGCCAAAGGAAGAAACAGTAATTTGACAGAAGCTAAGAAATGATTGAACTAATATTTTACTTTATAGTCTTTGAGTTTTTTTTCTTAATCCCTTCTTACTTTTTGTATAGAAAATTTATGAAAAGAAAATGGAGGCCAAAGAATCTAAATGTTTATTCGTTTCTCACTACCCTATTAATGCCAATACTATGGACCATCTTGTTTATTGGAATCTGCTACGGAATTATAAATCCAATTTTAAGATCTAAGAGTTTTAATTCAAATGACTGGATCCAAAATACTAGCGTACGATACAGAATGGCTAATGATTTAAAAGAAAACGTATTAATCGGGAAAAATAAATCTGAGGTGATTGAAATTTTAGGCAAAAATGATGGCGAATGTGGATTCAAAAAAAATGAAAATACAATTTGTTATCTTGTTCCTGATCCTGATGATTATGGAGTTTTAGACCATTTAGAATTAGTTATAACATTTAATGAATTAGGAATAGTTATAGACGTAACTTCTGAAATGATTTAAAATCAATACACTTACAAATTCTTCCTATAAACAATTTTATTTCACCTCCATTCTTGGACTTTAAGATTTCTAGTGACAGTTTTGTGAGATATTCTTACTAATTATGCAAAACGGTGTTAGTAATAATTACGTAATTAAATTAAAAGAGACCATAATTTATGGCAGTAAATACAAAGACCTCTCTTAAAAAGAGAGATGCAGATCTTGCAAATATCAACAAGCAAATGGCAATCCTTAATGGAGAACCATTTTCAAATGGAGAGTTACCTTCATTTGCAAAAAAAATAAAAGAAACTACAGACCAGTTTCCATTAAGGCCTAAAAAGCTTGAAATCATTCAAGTAAATGTAGGATATATGTGTAATCAGGTTTGTGCGCACTGTCATGTAGATGCAGGACCAGATCGTAAAGAGATCATGACTCGCGAGACGATGGATAAAATCGTTGAGATTATAAAAACTACTGGAGCTCACACCTTGGATTTAACTGGTGGAGCACCAGAGATGAATCCTGATTTTAGGTACTTTGTTGAACAAGCAAGTGCAGCTGGGATTAAGGATTTTATCGTGCGTTCTAATTTAACGATTATTAGAGCAAACCCTAGGTACTACGACTTACCAGATTTCTTCAAAAAGCATAATATTCATGTAGTAAGCTCTATGCCTCACTGGACTAGAGGGAAAACAGACACGCAACGTGGTGATGGTGTTTTTGATAAGTCTATAAAGGCTTTACAAGAACTTAATGAACGTGGCTATGGAATGCCAGGTAGCGATTTAAGACTAGATCTAGTATACAATCCTAGTGGAGCATATTTACCTGGTGATCAAGTAAGCATGGAAAAGGATATGAAAGCTGCTCTGTTAGAAGATTTCAATATTCAGTTTCACAGTCTTTTTGCAATAACTAATTTACCTATTGCTCGTTTCCTAGATTATCTAGTTGCTAGTGAAAATTATGAAGATTATATGTATGCACTTGTTGATGCTTATAATCCAGCAGCTGTAGAGAATGTAATGTGTACAAATACGATCTCAATCTCATGGGATGGATGGTTGTATGATTGTGATTTTAATCAAATGCTTGATTTAAAAATCGATAATAAGATCCAGCACATAGATGATTATAATGAAGATTTAATCAATGATCGTAAAATTCAAATCTCACAACATTGCTATGGTTGTACCGCTGGTGCAGGAAGTAGTTGTCAAGGAGTTGTAGCATAATATGATCAAGAAACATTCACAAACTGCGATTTTACTTTTTGCCCAAACGGCACATGTAGATGCTGCCCGTAAATCACTGGTAGATAGTACTGTAATGGATGTTTTAAATACTAGCGTTCTTAAAACGGTACATTCTTCAGGAATAGATTATTATCATTTTACAGAGAAAGAACAACGTGGCGATAGTTTTGAAAGCCGAATTACAAACTCATTCCAGGATGTTTTTGATCTAGGATATGAGTCTGTGATATGTATAGGTAATGACACACCATTACTTACGGTTGACTTAATTAAAAAGGCTTCACAGTCTTTAGAGAATGGGAATGCCGTAAAGGGAAAATCGCTCGATGGTGGTTTATATCTTATAGGTTTAAATCGCACACAATTTAACGCTAGTGCTTTTGAAAACTTAACATGGCAGTCTAGGCAGTTAGGAACCTCGTTCTGCCAGTATATTAAAGACTTGGACAGCACCGTAGTGGTTTTAACATCACTTCAAGATATAGATTCTACTGAAGATTTACACCAGTTTCTTTCTGGTAAGGATGCTCGATTTGAGATAATTGGGCTGTTGTTGAATACGCTTTCGCGTAAGCGCAACACGCACAAACACTCAGTACAAAAACAAATACAGGTCTTAGTTCTACAACCTGCAAATAAAGGTTCGCCAGTTTCTGCAGCTGCCTAAATCTTTTTTCCCCTAAACAGGGATTTACTCATTTTTTTAAACTTTTTCATGAAGAGAATTACTCTATTTATGTTGTTCCTATGTAGTTTCATAGGTACAGCACAATTTACAATTACAGGAACCGTAAGTGATAGCACTGGCGAGACTGTTGCATTTGCAAACGTTGCAGAGCAAGGTACTAGAAATGGTGCCACAACATCATCTACTGGAACATACACAATCACTGTTCAAGAAAATGCTACTATTGTGTTTTCCTTTATAGGTTATCAATCACAAAGTGTTACCGTGAACAGTTCACAAACACTTAATATAATTCTAGAAGAAGGTGATTCTCTAGATGAAATTATTGTAACCGCATTAGGTGTAAAAAGGAAAGAACGTGAGCTAGGATATGCGGTGCAAACACTTGATGCAGATCAAATAGAAAAAGTAAAAGCGGTTAATTTACTAGATAATCTTGCAGGTAAAGTAGCTGGTGTTTCGGTAACGCAAGGTGCGACTGGAGTAGGTTCTTCTTCAAAAATCACTATACGTGGTGAGGCAAGTTTTTCAAATAATAATCCCTTATTTATTGTGGATGGTACACCAGTAAATAATAATACGGTATTTAATTTTACAAATGAAGCCGCTGCTGGATTCCAGGAAGTAGATTTTGGGAATGGTGCTGGAGAATTAAACCAAGACGATATTGAAAGTGTGTCCGTTCTTAAAGGTCCTGCGGCTGCAGCACTTTATGGAACTAGAGCATCAAACGGTGCGATTATTATTGAAACTAAAAATGGTGGTAAACAGCAAGGATTAGGTATTTCTTATAGCACGAGCTTCTTTGTAGACACTGCTTTTCAATTGCCACAATTTCAAAACGAATATGGTCAAGGTCAAGGTGGTGTTTTTGAATTCGTAGACGGTTTAGGTGGTGGAATAAGTGATAATATTACTTATTCATGGGGACCACGATTAGATGCTGGAATTAACATCGCACAATTTGATAGTCCAGTTACTTTACCAGATGGATCAGTTGTACGTGGTGGAGATACATCACTTTATAATGGTTTGTCTATAACGCCTACAGCTTTTAATAGTAACCCAGATAATTTGAAAAACTTCTATGAAACAGGTCATACATTTATCAATAACATCGCTGTTACAAATGGGTTTGATAAAGGAAATTACCGTTTAAGTTTTACAGATTTGCGCAGTGAAAGTATTATTCCTGGAGTAAATTTAGACAGGCAGAGCGTCGCTGCAAAACTCAATTTTACACCTAACAATAAAACCACCATACGTTCCAGTATTAACTATGTAAACAGCTCATCTGACAATAGACCATCAAATGGTTATGGTAGTGAAAATGTTAATTATTCACTAGTGGCATGGGGACCGCGATCTTTAAATATTGATAATTTAAGAAACTACTGGCAGCCAGGTCTTGAAGGTGTACAGCAGTATTCATTCAATTACACATTTTTTGATAACCCTTATTTTATACTGGAAGAGAATAGCAATAGTTTTGGTCGTGATCGATTGTATGGAAATGTTTCTTTGACTCAAGAATTAACACCTGAATTAACCGCTACTATAAGAACAGGAATGGACTATAGTAACGAGAAGAGACGTTTATTAAGGTCCTATTCTACAAACCGTTTTAGAAATGGAGCTTATGCAGAGCATGACGTTTTGTATAGAGAAATCAATACTGACTTTCTATTGAACTATAAAAAGAAGTTTAATGACATCAACTTTGACGCTAGTATAGGTGGAAATCGATTGAATCAAACAGCTTCAACCACACAAGTGCAAACTACGAGTCTAGCCCAGCCAGGTATTTTTTCATTGAATAATGCCGCGAGTCCTATCGAGAGTTTCGGTTTCCGTTCAGAGAAGAGAATTAATAGTTTATACGCTTTCGCGAAAGCAGGCTACAAAAACTTCCTATACTTAGACGTAACCGCTCGTAACGACTGGTCCAGTGCTCTAGCAACACCGTTTACAGCAGATAATACTTCATTCTTCTACCCTTCAGTATCGACTAGTTTTATATTGAGTAATGTAATAGAATTACCTAAAGCAGTTGACTTTGCAAAAATCAGAGCCAGTTATGCACAAGTTGGAAATGATACAGATCCTTACCAGACTCAAGGAACTTTTATTTCACAAACTCCAGTGAACTCGCAACCTACTTTTACAAATCAAGACTTTATTCCTAACCAGAATTTAAGACCAGAAACGACTTCTAGTATTGAATTAGGTTTTGATATACGTTTCTTAAAGCAACGATTGAATTTAGATTTCACTTATTATAACGCAGTAACTTCAGATCAAATCTTGTCGTTACCGATCGGTGTCTCGTCAGGTTTTAGTCAGCAAGTTGTAAATGCAGGATCTGTTAGAAATACAGGTGTAGAGATTGTTTTGAACGCCATTCCAGTGCGTACTGATAATTTCCAGTGGAGCTCAACAGTAAACTTTGCAACTAATAGAGCTACGGTTGAAGAGTTACCACAGGAAGAAGGACGCTTAACACTGGCTTATTCTAGAGTATATGATAGTCAAGATCAAACAGTATGGCATCAAGTAGAAGAAGGCGGACGTATAGGAGATCTTTATGGAACAGGTTACCAGCGCAATGAAAACGGAGATTTTGTACTCACCGCAGATGGACGTTTTATCGCAGATCCAGAATTGAGAAAATTAGGAAACTATAATGCAGATTTCACGATGGGATTCAATAACAGTTTTACTTATAAAAATTGGGATGCATCCTTTTTACTAGACTGGAGACAAGGTGGGATTTTAGTATCTAGAACACTAGCCCTTGCTGCAGTAGGAGGACAGCTAGAAGAAACAGCAAACAGGCCAGATGCAGGGATTGTTGCAAATGGAGTTGTAAATACAGGAACAGCTGCAGATCCAGTTTATGTTCAGAATACAACAGCTGTAAGTGCTGAGAGTTATTACCGCCAGTTTTATGACCGTAATCACGAGGAGAATAATGTGTATGATGCGAGTTACTTAAAAATGCGCCAGTTCTCCATAGGTTATTCATTTGACCTTAATAAAGGAGCACTTGGATTATTTAATGATGGAGCAAAAATGAATGTTTCTTTGATAGGTAGAAACTTGTTTGCAATATCTGCGATCCCACATTTTGATCCAGAACAACTAGCTGTGCAAGGTCAAGGATTTGTAAGTGGAGTTGAAGATTTGTCATATGCTTCTTCAAGAAGTATAGGTGTTAAAGCAGGAATTACTTTTTAAAAGAGAAGAATTAAAAGCGAAACCTTTCCCTAGCCCTAAAGGGTAGGTTTCTAGCAAATAGAATACACTAAGTAAGCTTTCACCCTTCAAGATTGGGGAAAAAGCAAAAAAAAATATAAAGATGAAAACAATTTTAAAATATAGGTTACTTCTTCTGGTAGCCGTAGTGGGAATTACTTCCTGTACAAATGATTTTGAAGAGCTAAATACTAATTCTAATGCACCTGTAAGTGTACAACCTAGTCTGTTGTTTAGGCAAGTGATTTACAATTATGGTGAAGAAATGTCTTATGAAGGTTTTGTAGCTGGTGGTCTATTAGGTCAGCACATGACGGCACTGGATTTCAACCTTTTTGATAGACACGCCTTAAAGAGTCCTCAGTTAGGTGGAGATCCTTGGCCTATTTTTTATCGCAATTTGAGAGATAATGAATTGATCATTAATCAATCAAGATCTAGCGAAGCTTTTAAAGTTTATGAAGGTCCTGCTTTAATCTTTAAGGCTTACATGACTGCTGCACTTACAGATATCTATGGAGATGTCCCATACAGTGAAGCGTTCCGTGGATTAGATGGGATTGTACAACCTAGATATGATTTACAAGAAGATATTTATTTGCAAGATGGTGGAGTCCTTGATAATCTAGATAAAGGTATTGCAGCTATTCAAGCTTATGCAGGTA
>JALZUY010000051.1 GCA_023301395.1 Nonlabens sp. | reverse complement strand
TTTACTGTCAAATCCTGGATTAGGAGATGTATTGTTTATAAGGTATACTGCGGTATATCTATTGGAGGATGATACTTCTGTAACGGCAAACCCGAGCTCTGTAGTGATACCATTTGTGGTTATTAGATCATCAAAATTTGGTGTGGTGATGGAATGAAAATTACTAAAGCTACCGGTAATAGTAGCATTAATATCATTGAATTGAACTCCATGATTCGTGTCAGATTTGAACACAGGCATACCTGTACCATTATTGATAGTCACGCTAGTTGCTGGATCATTATCGGCTATGAATTGAAAGTTCATATAAGGCATGTCTATTTCAGTAGTTTCTCTAATACCATTATTATTGGCGTCTAGAAAAGCCGTTGCTCTCATCAATCCGTAGTTTGTACTTCCGTCAGAATATCCATGTGCAAATTCAAATGGATGAGCAAGCGTAAACACTAAATCAAAAGGAAGTGTTCCTCCAACTAGTTGATAATTTGCCGCGATTTGAGGAAAAGAATTTTGATCAATAATTCCCATGAAATCTCCAGCAGTGTTTAACATACTTGATGGTATTTCTGCATACCACCATCCAGTTTCATTAGTGGAAACTGAAAAAAATATTACCGTTTTGATCAGCTATGTTGATTACAGCACCTGATATTGTACTATCTATTCCATTGTCATAGTTTCCGTTCAAATCTACATCTACATAAATCACACCATATCGCTGCGGGAAATATCCTTGATATTCAGATGGTCCATCTTCAACTCTGTTTCCAGTGACACTTATTCCGTCTGATAATTCAGTAACCACGTTCCCATTAAGAATTCCAGATATCGCTGCTTGAGTACTCCCCAAAATGATCCCTAAAGGATTATATTCACCACTTATAGCAATTTGTCCACTCGCTGTAAGAGTTGCTCCTGCAGCAAGAGTAGATGGCGTAGGATTAAATAAAGTTATTACAGCATGTGGATGAGAGATCACTAAATTAGATATAGGATCAGGTGATAAATTAGTAATAGTATAGGTAACACCTGCATAGCCACCTGCTACTCCAGTTGTAACATCCATATCAAAATCTAGATTAGGTTGCGCAACTGAGAAAAATGAAATAAATATTGCAATAACGTATGTGAATTTCATAAACATCTACTATTTAATAAATATAATAATTTTAATACACTTTACGTAGAGTAGATGAATTATGCTTTCGCGAAAGCGAAACAACCATTATCTTTATAAAAACTAAAATAATCTATGTCAGATTCTATCCTACTGCAAGTCGATAACGGCGTTGCGACTATTACTTTAAACAGACCACAAGTATTCAATTCCTTTAATCGCGAGATGGCATTTGCAATGCAAGATGCACTGGATGAATGTGCTACAAATGATGAGGTAAGATCAGTGCTAATTATGGGTAATGGAAAAGCATTTTGTGCAGGACAGGATATTCAAGAAATTACTGATCCAGATTTAAATCCTGGATTCAAAGCCATCCTGGATGATCATTATAATCCAATTGTTCTAAAGATCAGAAATCTTGATAAACCTGTAGTTGCTGCAGTAAATGGAGTTGCTGCTGGAGCAGGAGCAAACATAGCTATATGTTGTGATGTGGTAATCGCAACAGAAAGTGCTGCTTTTATACAAGCATTCTCTAAAATAGGATTGATACCAGATAGTGCGGGAACTTTCTTTTTACCTAGACTTATCGGTTTTGGGAAAGCAAGTGCTGCAATGATGCTTGCCGATAAAATTACAGCGCCAGAAGCTGACCAAATGGGAATGATCTATAAATCAGTTCCAGATGCAAATTTTCTTGTGACAGCTCAAAAAACAGCTCAAAAACTAGCTGCATTACCTACCGTAGCATTAGCTAATACTAAAAAAGCCTTGAATCAATCGTTTTATAATACGGTAGAAGATCAATTAAAATTAGAATCTAAACTTCAAATAGAAAGTGCCTCCACAGACGATTATGCCGAAGGTGTTGCTAGTTTTATGGAAAAGAGAAAGCCGGTTTTTAAAGGGAAATAAATAGATATTAGATAGTTGATTTTTGATTTGCGATTTTTGATTTAAAATGGAAATATGAAAGCACAAGATTTAGAAAATAGATTGATATATTTTGCGGTTTCAATTATCAAGGCCTGTAAATATTTAGATAAGAGTTTTGCATCCGAGCATTTATCAAAGCAGTTAATTCGTTCGTCAACTTCTGTAGCATTAAATTACGGAGAAGCTCGTGGAGGCGAATCTACAAGAGACTATCTTCATAAAATGAAAATTTGCCTCAAGGAATTGAGAGAAAGTTATATCAATCTTAAAATTCAAAAAGGAGCAGGCCTATTGACTAATCTGGAAGTATTGGACCAACTCATAGATGAGAATAACCAATTAATTTCCATTTTTGTAGTAAGTATAAAGAATACCAAAACGCAATAACTCGTAGAATTCGAGTATAACATTTTTTTGTTTCAAATCAAAAATCTAGAATCAAATATCATTAACGTGGAAAATCAAAAATCAAAAATCAAAAATCAAGATTCACAAATCTCCATAGTAGGAGTAATAGGAGCAGGAACAATGGGAAGTGGAATTGCTCAAGTAGCTGCTACAGCTGGTTGTAAAGTAAAATTGTTTGATGTAAATCAAGCGCAACTAGATAAAGCGCAAGCGGCTCTAGAAAAAATAATGAACCGACTTATCGAGAAAGGAAGAATAGATGCTGCTGAGAAAAGTCGCATTCAGTCCAATATCTCTTATGTAAATGAGGTTAAAGATCTTGCCGATTCTGACCTTACTATTGAGGCGATTATTGAAAACTTAGATATTAAGAAAAAGGTATTTCAAGAACTAGAATCTCACGTGTCTGACAGCTGTATTATTGCTTCTAACACATCTAGTTTGAGTATCGCTAGTATTGCGGCATCGCTGGATAAACCAGAACGATGTGTAGGAATCCACTTTTTTAATCCGGCTCCATTAATGAAGCTTGTTGAGGTGATTCCTGCGGTACAAACAGCTCAAAATGTGACGGACATTTGTGTTGCGACTATAGAAAAATGGAAGAAAGTAGTTGCTGTTGCAAAGGATACTCCAGGATTTATAGTGAATCGTGTGGCGCGACCTTTTTACAGTGAGTCGCTGCGTATTTATGAAGAAGGAATGGCGAGTTTTGCCACTATAGACTATGCTTTAAAAGGATTAGGTTTTAAAATGGGTCCATTTGAATTGATGGATTATATTGGCCATGATGTAAATTATGTGGTGACTGAAACTGTTTTTGCAGCCTTTTACTTTGATCCACGTTACAAGCCTGCGTTGACCCAAAAACGATTGATGGAAGCTGGCTGGTTAGGTCGTAAATCAGGACGTGGATTTTATGATTATGTGAATGTGGAAAGTGTGCACGCTTTCGCGAAAGCGGACCCAGTAAAATCTCCTGAACTCACAAAAGAAATTCAAGATCGAGTATTAGTAATGCTCATAAATGAAGCTGCTGATGCCTTGTTTTTAAACATAGCAACAGCTCAAGGAATAGACAGTGCCATGACCAAAGGTGTGAATTATCCAAAAGGATTGCTCGCCTGGGCAAACGAAAATGGAATCAACTGGTGTGTGAATCAACTGGACGCGATGTATGATTTATATAGAGAAGATCGCTATAGATGCTCGCCTATCTTGCGTAAAATGAACGCTGCCGGAACTCAATTCTCTCTATAATGGCGAGATATGTGGCACTTTTAAGAGGTGTTAATGTTAGTGGCAAGAATAAGTTGCCTATGGCGTTATTGCGAGATGCATTAGGTAAAACTCCTTTTTATGGTGTTACTACTTATATTCAATCTGGTAATATTATATTTAATACAGATCTAGATACATCGCAATGTGAGCAAATTATAAGTGATTTGTTGAAATCAGAATTTGACATAGAGATTTCTGTGATTGTAAAAAAGCAAGATGAGATTCAAGATATTATAAAAGCAAATCCGTTTAAGACGAGAACGTTAGATAGTGCAAAGTTTATGAGTTTTGGCTTTTTAAGTGAAAACCCTGCTTCAGAAAAAATAATTGCTCTTGCCGATTTCTCAAATGAAGTAGAGGTTTTTGAAATCGTAGGTGATGTGATTTATTTTTATTGTGGTGTCGGTTTTGGTAAAACTAAAATGACTAATGTCTGGTTTGAAAAGAAGCTCGAGGTGGTTTCTACAATGCGTAATTACAATACGACTTTAAAACTTACAGAGTTGTGAGTCTTTTAGTCTTTGAGTCCTTTAGTCTTTGAGTTAGGTTAATAATAAAATATGTTTGATAGTAAATACCATTTTAAGTTTGAAGATTTAGTTGTTTATCAAAAGGCTATGGCTTTTGGTGAAAAAATAAATGGTCTAACAGAAGACTTTCCAAAGAAGGAATTGTATCGATTATCATCACAATTTGCTCGTGCTGCAGATTCGATAGCTGCAAATATCTCAGAAGGTTATGGAAGCACTGATGCAAATTTTAATAGATATCTCAAAATGGCTTGGGATAGCAGTCACGAGTGCGTAACTTGGAATTCTAAAGCTTTTTCAAGAAAATACATAACGCACGAAACTTTTGAAGAGAATAGAAAAGACTTAACCGAAATAGGAAAGATGATTTCAGCATTAAGACGAAGTCTTAAAAACAAATAACTCAACAACTCACGAACTAAATGACTCAAAAACTAAAAGGAACTGATATCCCTGCAAAAATGCTATCACTCGACCCTTATTCTACCTGGTTAGGCATTGAGATCCTATCTGTAGAAATAGGTTGTGTAAAGCTAGGAATGACTATAAGACCAGAAATGCTCAACAGTATGGACAAAGCTCACGGCGGTATTACATACTCGCTGGCAGATACTGCTTTTGGCTTTTCATCAAACACGCACGGTAAGTTTGCAGTATCCATAGATACCAGCATCAATCACATAGAAGCATTAGAAGAAGGCGATTATATCACAGCCGAATGTACACTAGATAAAACCAAAACTAAAGTAGGTTTCAACATCGTTGAGGTGAAGAAAGGCGATGAGCTTGTAGCGCTTTTTAAAGGAGTTGTTTATAGGACTAATAAAGATTGGACTTAATGGGATGAGGTTTTAGGGATGTGGGATAAGTATATTTGTGATATGAAAAGTAGCTTTAGTTTTAAATTTGAAGACTTACTTGTTTACAAGAAGGTAATGGATTTTGGTGAATCAGTAAATTTATTAGTTCAGGTTTTTCCGCAGCATGAGTTATACTCCTTGAGTTCTCAATATCGCAGAGCAGCAGATTCTGTTGCTTTAAATATTGCTGAAGGGTACCCAGGAATTGATAAGCAGTTTGTTAAGTATATTAATCACGCTTTATATAGTTCAAATGAATGTGTGTCTGCAAATGAAAAAGCACTGAGAAGAGGTTACATATCTTTTGAAGAAAGTGAAAGAATCAGACAAGAAATTACAACGATTCAAAAAAAGTTAACAAGCTTGCGAAGTAAAATACGTTTGCGATTAAATAAAAAATAATTTACCACATACCACATACCACATACCACATACCACATACCACATACCACATACCACATACCACATACCACATACCACATACCACATACCAGAAAAATGAAAAAC
>JALZUY010000050.1 GCA_023301395.1 Nonlabens sp. | reverse complement strand
ATCGAAGTAATTTCAATATCATTTTCTGTTAAGTCAAAACAAGCTTGACCTGATTGATCTGCACATTCTTCTAAGTCAACTAATTGTGGTTGATTACTACAATCTAATATAGTTGCTAGAACACTTATAATTGTAAAGCATCCTGTTGCACTTTCTGCTCTTATAAAAATAAACACGGAACTATTTGACGGGCCCGAAATACCATTTAAAAGAGGATTAGTTTGATTATCTGCATCCTGTTGATTAAAATAGTATTCAAATGTATATGCAGTTTGTCCATTTGATAAAGTAGGTTCTATTTGAGATAAATCAGATAAAACACCAATACTAGTCTGAGTTCCACAAAAAGTATAAGTCTGCGGATTATTAAGAACAGGTGGACTTTCTACTATTAAGTTTCCTAGAGCAATATTAATAGTGCCTGTCGTAACATCTTCAACACGCACAAAAATTGATTGTGGATTAGTTGTGTTAGTAAAGGATGAGCCTAACAGATTCGTATTATTAACTGCATCTAATTGAGTTAAATGATAAGAAACTGTGTGTGTCGCCGGATTTTGATTTGCTAGTGCTGGACTATCCCAAACGGTTAAGTCAAACACTTCAATACCATCACTTGATATGTCATCACATACTATATGATCTGGAATAGGTCCTGCGGTTACTTGAGCTGATAGAACAGCTGTAAACAATAAAACTGTTAAGAGTAGAATTCTTTTCATGGTAGTTAGTTTATGGTTGTAAGTTAGTGTAAATCAGTTATTATTAAATTCCCAGGGGAATGTTTTAGATTACTGACTTAATACATAGATGAAATAATTACCAAAAGGTTGCGTGAAAAATATTATTACACGCTATAAATTCTCTGGCATTACTGCGAGGCTCTTGAAGAGGTTGGCTTTTGATACGAATAATTTTTTAAAAGTATTTATTTCCTTAAGCTTAGAATCAATAAGTTTTATCTCTCTGCTATTAATTAAGAACAAAGAACTATCACCCAATTCAAATTTACGTTCCTCACCGGTTAACATAATTTGAGAAGATTCAACAATCCCATTAATCATTGCTACTTGTATATTATAAGAATCGAGTTCATTAAAAATACTGGTGATTTTATTTTTAATTTCTAATTGTACGGATACAAGATCATACTTAGCGTCAGCAATTTTTATTTTTGCTAGTTTTAAATCACCTCGTTCTTTTCTGAAAAACAACGGCATGGAGAAAGTCAATCCACCTTTATAATCTGCAGTTCTAAAGCTATTAAACTCATTCCACTCTGGAGATAAAAAATTGTAATCTAGCGTAAGTTTAGGTAGTAGTTTATTTGCTTTTAATTTTCTATCAATATCAAGTTGATCGATTTTAAAATTCATCGAGCGAAGCTTAGGATGATTTTCAATAGTAAACTCATTTAGTGCAAATCCATAAATCTCCAGCGTCGCATCTATCTCATCATTAAGGTCCTCTTGCGGAATAATATTAGCCTGTAATTCTACAGGAATGTCATTCAACCACAAGAAATTAGCAAGATTTAAACGCTGTTTTACTAGTTGTATGCGTACTTGTTCTCTATTAAGAGCTCGGTTTTGTGCTGCTATTCCAGCTTCTACACTATCAATAGCTGCCTTATCTCCTGCACTCACACTGCTTTTTACTGCTTGCAAACGTATTTGAGCATTTTCATAAAACTGATCATATACTTTATATTCTTGATGGATTTCCCACCATTTGAAATATGCTAGCGCTGCTTCATAAAGCACGGCATTAACTAGTAGATCACGATCCACTTTAGTTTGCTCGTTATAGATCTTAGCCTTTCTTAATGTCGCCATACGATCATTAATTAAAAAACCTTGACCTAGATTAACACTTACTCCAGCACTATATAGTCCGTTTTCAGTTTGTGAATTAGAAGGGTCTAGAAATGTTCCTTCATTACGCTCTGCTCCAGCTTTAAACTCAACTCCATACCATGTAGGTATTTTAAATATTCCATTCAACTCATCGTAATACTCAATTCCTTTAAACTCCTTGCGGTCATAATCTACTTCAATTTTCGGATCAAATCCACCTCGAGATTTCAGCAAATTTGCTTGTCCACCATCGATAAGTAATTGCGCTTGTTTTGCTATGGGATGATGTGCTTTTACAAAACCCATGTATTCTCTAAAACTCATCTCCATAGAATCTAGCGCAACGGTAGATTCTTGAGTGACGTCTTGAGTACGCTTTCGCGAAAGCGTACTATCAACAGCAGCTGTACTTATTAAAACACTGCATAATAACCCAATAATGAGCAATAGATTATTTCTTTTTCTTAGTAGCATCTTTATCATTTTTAGGCTGATAATAATTAGGTGGGAAACCGTTTAAACGTCTCCATAACTCATACCAAATAGGTACATCTTCTAGCAATGCAATCGTGTAAGCGCCTGATCCTGCACGTAATGCAACAGGCCATGGATGGTCATTCTCGTCTGGCGCGAGTAGTACACGATATTTACCATTATCACTTATAAAAGTCTCAACAGCAACCACTTTTGCACCATAGGTTCCATAAGAAACGTTAGGCCATCCAGAGAATACAATTGCTGGCCAGCCGTCAAACTGAACGCGTACTTCTTCTCCTAGATGAAGTAGCGGTAAATCGATAGGTTCTACAAATGTTTCTACGGCAAGGTCATAGTCTGCAGGCATTACATTTACAAGCGGTTGACCTTCTTTGAAGGATTCTCCTAGACCAGCGACAATCGCCTTATTTATATAACCATTTTGTGGTGCAGTAATGAAATACAAGTCATTACGCATTTGATAGTTCGTACGATCTGTTTCTAGTTTAGATACTTGTGCCTCAGTATCCAGTTGGGTAGAAACTGCTGTGGCTCTATCACTACGTGCTTTGGCAATTTTATTGGAATACTCTTGAAGGACTGTATTTAAATCGATTTGAGCATTTATAATATTATTGCGACTGGTCAATAGTTTATTCTCTTGCGAAATCAGTTTAGCCTGAGTTGCTTGCTTTTTCAAACCTTTTTCTTCCACTTCTTTTAAGGCAGATATTCCTTCACTATATAGTGTTTGAGCACGTTCTAATTGTGTTTGCGCGATTCTCACATTAGTCTGAGCAGCAACGTAATCTATACTATCACTTTTTGCTTTTAACTTAGATTGCATCAATTTATTACGCCCTATTTCTAACTTTAATTGTCTTTCTTGAGTTAAAGCGCCTATCTGACTTTCCAGAGCTCTTACTTTGTCTCCATAAGAAGCTACGCTCATCGTTTTGGCATCAATTTGCTGATCGGTACGTTTGAGAATGTTAGGATCAAAATACTCACTTTTTATTTCACTTATGCGTAAAATGGTATCACCTTTTGCCACATAATCCCCTTCACGTACATGCCACTCTTCTATTCTACCAGGAATAGGCGATTGAATGGTTTGTGGTCGCTGGTCTGGTGTAAGTGTAGTTACAAATCCATTACCCGTCACATTTTGTGTCCATGGCAAGAAAAGTATAATAACACAAGCAATGGCTGCGCCGGTTATAAATCTATTGAAGTATTTATAATGCTTGCGCTCGAGTACCCGTTTACCCGACTTATAATCAGTAAGCTCTAGCCTATTAGCTAATTTTGTTTGAGAAATATTAAGCATGCTCTTTTATTTATCTTCAATTAATTTACCATGATCAAGTGTAATCACACGGCTACATCTAGTTACCCATTCTTGGTTCTGACTTACCACAAGTAATGACCAACCATTACTCTCATCTGTAAGGAAATTCATGATGCGTTTAGACTCATCACTATCAAATTGATGTAATGGATCTTTAAGAATCAACAATTTAGGTTTGCGTACAATACTACGTGCTAGTACAATCTTTTTTGAAACCGTATAAGAAAGTTGTTTCCCTTCAGGAAAAAGGACGGTTTTTAATCCTAATGGTAATTTCTTTAAGAATTCATTGAGGTCTACTTTTTCAAGTGCCCAGTAGATCTCTTCATCAGTAATTTCCTTGTGTCCAAAGGTGATATTCTCACGCAAAGTGCCTTCAAAAGGAGATTCTTCAGTAAGTGATTGTCCTAAATGAGATCGATAGTAATTAAGATGAACTCCTCTTAAGTCTGTATTATTAATGTAGATATTACCATGTGTAGGTTCTACGATTCCAGCAATAAGCCTTAATAAAGTTGCTTTACCACTACCGTTTGCTCCTCGCAATACAATTGTAGAGTTCTTTGAAATACTCAAGCTCAGATTATCTATGATAGGTAAACTTCTTCCTGGAACTTCATAAGTTACATGTTCAAGATCTACACTAAAATTCTCATCTCCTTTAAAAGGTTTCTCACCATCTGCAGGTTCTAGTTCTTTATCTACTACATTTCCTAGTTTCTCTAGAGAGGTCAACACATCATAAACAGATTCTAATCCTGCGATGAGTTTTTCTACAGCTGCAATAATGATAAGTATAATCAACTCAGCAGCTACAAACTGCCCTATATTCATCTCTTGACTTAATACTAGAATACCACCTATGAGCAGTAATCCTGCAGTAACAAGGACTTTGAAACCTATCATTTGTGTGAACTGACTGATCAACACATTAAAGTGTTTTTCTCTATGCTCTAGATACTTAGACGTGAGCTCATCATTTTTATCAATTGCTAGTGATGTTTTACCAGATAATTTAAAACTTACTATGGATCGAGCAACTTCTTGTAACCAATGTGCTACTTTATATTTACTCTTGGACTCCATTAAACTGCTATCTAATCCTTTTTGAGCTGTAAACTTGAAAAGAATGTAAACCAGTAACACCAATAAAAATCCGTATATAATGAAAAATGGATGATAGAATGAAAGCAATAATAATCCAAAAATGATTTGTAATAATGCCGTAGGGTAATCCACTAGAATCTTAGAAAGACTTTTTTGAATTGTAAGTGTATCAAAAAATCGATTTGCCAGCTCTGGTGGATAAATACCATGCAATTCACTCATCTTGATTTTAGGAAAACGATATGCAAACTCAAAGGAAGATCGCGTGAAAATCTTCTGCTGGATATTCTCTGTAATCCTAATTTGCATAAGCTGCAGTACACCACCAAATGCGACACCTAAAGTTACTAAAACCACTAATACAATCCATGAAGTACTGGTTTGAGCACCTTGAATTAAGTTAATGATCGCCTGGATACCAAGTGGCAAAGACAACCCAACGAGTCCTGCAAAAATAGCATAGTAAAAAATTTGACGCACATCTTTTTTGTCAAGCTTGAGCATATTTACTAGACGCTGCCAAGCTGTTAAAATATTTTTAGTTGAAGCCATTACTTATTTTAAAGTTTGAAATACTAAATGTTTGAAATAATCTGTAGGTGATACTTGTTCATTACAATCTGTCAAGCTCTTAAAATGATCCTTTAAAAAATGCTGATGTAATGCTCCATCTAATATGGTGCTACTTAATGAAGATGGATAAGGATAATCTGGTCGTACTGCAAGTATCATATCCTTTACTCTTTCTACAAGACGTTTATAGATGGTAAAGTATCCTTCTTTATTTTCTTCATCTACTTCTTTAGTAAGGTATGATTTAGAATACTCAGCAATTACAATCTTGTTTAATAAAACCTCATCAATATGTTCAAACTTTGAATCTTGCTCAATAGGTTGTGTTATGATCTCTACAGCGCGAGTTAATTTATTTGTTGGCGCAGGAATATTCATAATTTCAATAACTAATTGATATTCTAACCAGCCCCAATACCAAGAGGTTAAGTAGATTAAAAGCTTGTGTTTATTCTCAAAATACCTATAAATAGAACTTTCATTTGAACCTATCTGGTGACCTAGTTTTTTAAAGGTGAAATGTTCAAATCCTATTTCGTGAATCATCACGATACTGTTGCTTATGATGCGCTTTCCTAAATCAGACGATTCTGGATCTTTTACAAAGATCTTCTCGTTGATATGTACTTTCAAATTTTGCAATAATTGATCCATAGTAGTTGTATTACATTGCAATAATAATAGTAATACTATTAACAATAAATAGTTTTAGTATTATTTAACAAATCACATACTATCAACTAAAGTATAAACGCAAAAAAGCCCGTGAAAATCACAGGCTTAATTAACTTTTATAAAATTGTAGTCTATTATTCTATTTCGGCTGTTAAACCTGCCTCTAGCAATTTAGAACAACGCGGTTTCAAATCGTCATAAGAACCAGTCTTAACCTTACATTTCCCTTTGTAATGAACAATCATAGAGCATTGTTCTGCTTGAATAGGTGTGTGATCGCATGCAGCAACCAGCATATCTATTACATGATCAAAGGTATTCACCTCATCATTGTAAAGGACTATTTTATTCTCTTCTAGTTCCAGCACCTCTAAGTCTAACTCTGGCGATACTTTTTCTTTTGTACTCATTATCATTATTTTACAAAGATATAACAATATATTTTCTTGAAGTAAATACTATTTAAAGTTTAGTTTTTAATCATTTTTAATCCTACCCAATTGTCTCTTACGATATGTGAGTGGTAGTTGATACCTATATTACGACAAGCTTCTTTAATCAATTCTAAATCCTCTGTATAGAAACCTGAGAACAATATAGTTCCTCCAGGTTTCAAACTATTTCCATAACGTGGAATATCTTGAAGAAGTATGTTTCTATTGATATTTGCAATGATAAAATCATAGATTTTCTCATCGAGTTGCTCTGCTCCACCTAGAATAACTTTTACATTACCAGCATTATTACGTTCTACATTTTCAAGTGCATTTTCATAACACCAGGTATCTATATCAATAGCATCTACAGCAGTTGCGCCGCGCATTTGAGCTAGAATAGCAAGAACACCTGTTCCACTTCCCATATCTAGAACATTCATTCCTTTTAAGTCTTCTTTCAATAAATGCTGGATCATCATATGAGTCGTTTGATGATGACCTGTACCGAAACTCATCTTAGGCTCTATAACGATATCATATTCAACACCAGCTGGTTCATGAAAAGGTGCTCGTACTTCACAACGGTTATCAACGGTAATTGGATTAAAGTTCTTTTCCCACTCTGCATTCCAGTTTGTTGGTGCTATATCCGCTTTTGCAAAAGCGATATCAACCAGCTCATTACTCATCAATTCTACATTATTTAGAATAGCATCATTATCCAGTGATTTGAGCACATAACCAGTAACTCCTTTTTCTGTCTCTACAAAACTCTCAAAACCTACCTCTCCTAGCTGTGCAATAAGCACATCATTCCACGGCTGTAGCGGTAAAATAGTGAATTGATATTCTACATAAACTTGATCTGTAACGCTATTGCTCATATCTGTAATGTCCTGTTATTTTAAATTGAAAAAGGCAATCTTCATAGACTTGTCCTGCGCCTATGTTGTGTACCATGTAATATCTATTTGTATCTGTTACTTTTTTATCGCTCACTATTCCTATATGCGTCAATCCGTTTGAAAGCACCCAACTCACCACATCTCCTGGGATATAGTCAATATCTTTATTTGTAATTATTTGTTGTGTGTTTTTCCTTTCAAAAAAACGTCTTAGATTAGGTACTCGTCTATGGTCTATATTAGTATCTGTTCCTCGTAAACCCCAATTTTGAGGATAAGATTGAAAATGAGCTTTCATGTCTTGATGAACTTCTTCTTGCAAATCAATATTCAATGCTCTGTAAGCTCTCACAATCAAATCTGTACAAACTCCATAACCACCTGGCACATCACCATTAGGATAATCAATTGAAAAATAAGCG
>JALZUY010000049.1 GCA_023301395.1 Nonlabens sp. | reverse complement strand
TGTTTATGCTTTCGCGAAAGCGTTTCTATAATTGATTCTATTTCTTTAAAACTCTATAGCTTAATCCTGCGCTTATGAGTAGATTTTGATCTGTAGCAGAACTCTGAAAACTGGTTCCCACAGTAACATCAAGTTGTAAATTGTTGTTTACTAGGTAAGTAATTCCTGCATCCCACAAGTGGTAAGCTGTCGTGTCTTCTGGAAATGCTCCATAAAGTTCAGCATATGCGCCCCATTTATCAGTAAACGAATATCCATAAGCAAGAGTGTATAGGTATTCTAGAGAACGATCGTCTGCAATGCGAGCACCTAGATTGTAGGCAATACCATCTTTATCGCTTAATGTATGGTCGAATGAGAAAATCATTTCCATACCGGTATTTTCTGGTTTAAATTCTTCTGCTGCGCTGAAGGGTAATCTTAAATGAGTCAATAAACCTATTTGCGGAATCCAACCATTTTCATTTACTAATTCAAATTTTGCACCTAGTAATAGTGGTGTAAATCCGCTGGCGTTTGATAGTTCAGTTCCATTGTTAAGATTGCGTTCCTTTAGGTAATCCCAGCCCAGGCGTAGTTCAATTATTTCATTGATTCCATAGCGTATTAGTCCTGTGTTGAAGACGATAGTCTCAGTTGTGAAAGCTTCATTGCCGTTATCAGTAAATAGGGCACCAGCTTCTATTTGAAAATTCCCAGTTCCTACCGTGTATGGCGACTCTGTTGCGTCTGGTCTATCTGTAATGAGCGCTTCTTCGTTTTTAGGTGATTGTGCAGTCGCTATGCTTGTGATAATTAATAGTAATATAAGGAGTAATATTTTTTTCATTTTAAAAGTTTTAAGTATAAATTATCTGCGATTGATTTTGAGATTTGTAATTCTTTAAGATCTGTTTTGATCAAGCAAGAACCATCAAAAGCCTCTTTTTCTAAGAGTTGAATTTTAGTTCCTAGTTCAATATTATGTTTATCGAGATATTGTAAAAACCTTGTTGAGGTATCGAGTACTCCAGATAAAACACCTTTTTGTCCATTTTCTAATTGTGAAATAGGTGTTTTTACTGTTTTCTCATAGTTACCTTGTGCATCTGGGATAGGATCTCCGTGAGGATCATGTTTTGGGTAATCGAGTAGTTTGTCAATTTCATCGATAAGTTTGCGTGATTGAATATGTTCCAGCTGCTCTGCTATTTCATGAACTTCATCCCATGAAAAATCTAGTTTTTCTACTAGAAATACTTCCCATAATCTGTGTTTTCTTATGATTTGAGTAGCGCAGTTGATTCCGTTTTTAGTAAGGCGTGCACCTTTGTATGGAATATATTCGGCCAGATTTTTATCGGCTAGTTTTTTAAGCATGTCTGTTACAGACGATGCCTTAGTATTCATTTTACCAGCAATCTCGTTAGTGGAAACGAGCTCCTGTCCATCCTGTAGATGGTAAATGGCCTTAATATAATTCTCTTCTGATATTGAATGCATTACGGTAAAGGTAAACCATTAATTTGTTAAGAGTAAATTAATTTTTAGGCTTGTCTAAAAATAGGAATCTACTTGAAGAATAAAGTGAAAATAAAAAAGTGATCGTATCTATTTAAATACAATCACTTTTTTAAATTACTGTTCACTAAAAAACGATCTATTTTTTAAGCCATTCCACGTTCTTTGCGTATGATTTCATAAGCTTCTTGTACTTTACGGAATTTGTCTTCGGCACCTTTGCGGTAGGCTTCATCCATATCCATAAGTTTGTCTGGATGGTATTTTTTTGCCATGGTACGATAAGCTTTTTTTACTTCGTGATCTGGAACGCTTTTATCTATTTCTAGAATTTTATAAGCGTTATCGCGATCTTTAACAAACATGGCTTTTATAGAAATAAAATCTCGTTGCGATAGTCTTAAGTAACCTGAGATTTGCTCGAGAACGTTGAGTTCAGAATCGCTTATAACTCCATCTGCTTGTGCAATGCCAAAAAGGAAGTGTAAGATTTGAATACGTGATTCAATTCTGGTACGCGCATTTAAAAACTGGCAAATACGTACAGCGTTGAGTTGACGTTTTTTTACAACATCATTAAAAACCCTAAAGATTTGAGCAGCACGTTGTTCTCCATAGCTTTGGATAAAATAATTACGCACATAACGCAGTTCACTGTCTGTAACTTTACCGTCTGCCTTAATGACTATAGAAGTAAGCGACAATAAATGAAGCTCAAAATCTTGAGGACTTACCGTAGACTGTCGTTGTCCTCCAAATGAAGGTCGCTGTCCTTGAAAAGTGCCCGTAGAGCCTTTTGAAGTAAAGGCAGAATATACCATGCGTAAAACAAAAAAGAGGACGATATAACCTATAAAATTCATGAAGTGTTTTGAATGTGAAAAATAAGAATTTACTATAACTTTAAGTCAATGTGTATGCCATTAATAAATGGTGACAAGTTGGCTATTATTAGAATTTTTATAAAAACCATTCGTCGACACTTAATGGTTATCCGTCGACACTAATGTTTAAATGGTCGATATATTATCAGTAGATGGTATAATCAAATTATTTTGCCTCTATAATAAATGAAATGAAAGCACGCAATTTAAATATTTTACTCATAGAAGACGACGCTATTGAGGTTATGAAAATGCAAAGAGTATTGTCGGGTATAGAACAAGATCATACTATTATTGAGGCCAATAATGGTGAGGACGCGTTATCGATTTTAAAGAAAAAAGACAGGCTTCCTGATTTAATATTATTAGATTTAAATATGCCTAAGATTAATGGTATCGAGTTTTTGTCTATTTTAAAGAAAGATGAGCGACTCAAATTTATACCTACTGTTATATTAACGACGTCAAATAATCAACGCGATTTACTGGCTTGTTATTATATAGGGATTGCAGGCTACGTGTTGAAACCTCTTAAATATGAGGATTATGTGGAGAAGATTACTAGATTAATGTCGTACTGGAGTATGAATGAATTATTTATAGCTTAAATATTATGAAAGGAATAGTTTTTACAGAATTTCTAGATCTAGTAGAGATCAAATTTGGTCTTCAAATGGTGGATCAAATTATTGAAGAATCTGAGCTGCCATCAAATGGTATTTATACGTCTATAGGAACTTATAGTTTCTCTGAAATGTTACAGCTTATTCAAAATTTGAGTAATCATACAGGTCTAAGTATAGACCAATTATTACTCACTTATGGAGAACACTTTTTTCATGTTATTGAAGACAGTTATCCAGGCTTGCTCGCCACTTATAAGGATCCAATAGAAATGATTTCTTCTATTGAGAATCATATTCACGTAGAGGTAAGAAAAATTTATCCAGATGCTGAGTTACCTACTTTTGAGGTACTTGAAAAGTCTGAGAAACATCTTATTTTGAACTATAAATCGAGTAGAGCGATGCATCACTTTGGTCTAGGTTTAATGAATAAAACTTTTGAGCACTTTGATATGGCTTCTAGTATAGTCATCGAGAAAATTAAAGAAGACGGAACTGAAGTAAAATTCACTATTCATAAAAATTAATGAGTTCTAGCGAGATCGATATATTAAAAAGAGCGCTGGCTAGAGAGAAAGCAGCTCGTAAACAGGCAGAGAAAATTCTAGAACAAAAATCTGCTGAATTATATAGCCTCACCCAAGAATTACAATCTTCAAATTTAAAATTAGAGACCTTAATCGATGAGAAAACTTCGGAATTAAATGGAGTTTTTGAAAATATAGTAGATGCTTATGTAGTGACAGATTTACTGGGTAATGTTCTTAAAATGAACGATTCTGCAATCGACGTTCTAGAAGCAGATCTTAAGGAAGAACCCATTAACTTAATGGAAATTGCTCATCCAGATGAGTATAAGAAGATTATAGAAAAGTTTAAAGAGCTTATTCAAAATGGTGCTGTAACTGATTTGCATATAAAAATTGTTACTAAAAGTAATACTATAAAATTAACACATATTAACTGCAGTATTATTTATGATGCCGCAGGAAATCCCAAGGCAGCGCAAGGAATAGTCAGAGATATTACTGAAAGCAAAAAAGACCAAGAGAAACTCATAGAGTCTGAAAACAGGTTATCTACCTTAATATTAAATCTTGAAAACGCTGTTCTTCTAGAAGACGAACAGCGCAAAATTGTGCTCACTAATAATAGGTTCTGTGATTTTTTTGAAATTCCCTTATCGCCAGAACAAATGATAGGATTTGACTGTTCTGATGCTGCAAACAATGCAAAACATTTGTTTACGGCTCCAGTGGCCTTTATTACCAGAGTTGATGAAATTCTCGATAAGAAGGAAATGGTTGTAGGTGATGAATTGCTAATGGTTAATGGTAAAATTCTGGAAAGAGACTTTATTCCTATCATAGAGAATGGAATCTATCAAGGGCATCTTTGGTCTTATAAAGATGTTACTTTAAATAGATCTTACCGTAAAAGTCTTGAATCTCAAAAACAAAAATATAGCAGCATTATTGCAAATATGAATCTAGGACTTGTAGAAGTTGATCACGAGGATAGAATCTTAATGGTTAACAACAGTTTTTGTAAAATGAGTGGTTATGAAGAAGAAACTCTAATAGGAAATAAAGCTGCGAACGTATTTTTAGTAGATGAAAATTCTAAGGTTTTTAAAACTGAAAATAATAATCGCTTAAAAGGGCAATCCAGTTCTTATGAAATAGAAGTCTATAACAAGAACAAAGAAAAAAGACATTGGCTAATCAGTGGTGCTCCTAATTATGATTTGAAAGGAAATCTTATAGGTTCTATAGGGATTCATCTAGATATTACAGGTTTAAAAAATCTAGAATTACAAAAGGAATTACTGCTTTCTCAATTAGAACGTAGTAATGATGAGCTTCATGAGTATGCGCACATTGTATCACATGATCTTAAATCTCCATTGCGCAGTATTTATGCATTAGTGAACTGGATTAAAGAAGATAATCTTGATAAATATGATGCTGCAAGTTTAAAAAACATGAGTCTTATTGAAGAGACACTTGAGAAAATGGAACAGTTGATAGGAGATGTTTTAGATTACTCTAGCCTTAATTCAACACACAAAGATTATAGAAGAATCAATTGCGATGAACTTGTAAAGGACCTCATAAAGATCATTTATGTGCCTGAGCATATTTCAATTGATGTTAAGGAAACTTTGCCAAAAATTAATGGTGATTCCACTAAGATTAATCAGCTGTTCCAAAATCTCTTGAGCAATGCGATTAAGTTTATAGATAAAGAAAAAGGACTTATTGAGGTGAGCTATGAAGATCTGGACACTCACTACTTGTTTAAAATTAAAGATAATGGAATGGGAATTGCTCCTGGATTTCACGATAAAATATTTAAAATTTTTCATGCCTTAAATAAGAATAAGGATTCAACAGGAATAGGTTTATCTATAGTGAAGAAGATCGTCGATTTACATGATGGTAAGATATGGCTGGAGAGTGAAGTTGATCAGGGAACAACTTTCTTTTTTACAATTAAAAAATAAAATGGAAACGCCCAACAAATCATATATAGATAATTTATGTCGCGGTGATAGGGCTTTTGAAACAAAACTTGTTGCAGTTATAAAATCTGAATTACCAGAAGAAATTAAAGTTTACAATGAAGCTTTCGTTTCAACGAATTTTAAAGAATTGGCAGAAGCAGTTCATAAATTAAAGCACAAAATAAGTATCTTGGGACTCGAGAAAGGATATGCACTAGCAGCACAATATGAAAATGAAATACATGATGAGCAACTAGAGCTTTCTCAAAATTTTGATGAAATCTTAGACAGTATGACTGAGTATATTAAAACTTTATAGCAAATAAATAATGAAATGCATTATTATAGACGATGAGGCAACAGCACGTTTAATCATATCAAAACATTGTAGCGATATAAAAGGACTCAACGTATTAGAGGAGTTCTCTAATGCTATGGATGCGATGAAATACTTAAATCAACATACCGTGGATTTAATATTCTTAGATATTCATATGCCGGGTTTCAATGGAATTGATTTTATTCAAACGATTAAAAACCCACCTAATGTAATTCTTACCACTTCTGACCCTAATTTTGCGATTGAGGCCTTTGAATATGACTGTATCGTAGATTATTTGATAAAACCTGTAACTGAAGAACGATTTAATAAAGCCATTAATAAAGCTTCAAATAGTGTGAAAGTTGCTCAAAAAACAGAAACAAACATAACTACTCAAGATTCTACAGATAATGTTCTTTATGTAAACATAGATAGACGGCTTATTAAAATAGATATGCCTAGTATTTATCTAGTTGAGGCAAAAGGAGATTACATAATGATTAAGACTGAGACTAAAAATTACATAGTCCATTCTACTCTTAAAAAGATAGAAGATAAGCTACCTGATCACACCTTTCTTAAGGTGCACCGCTCTTACGTAATTAACGTAAGTAAGATTATAGATATAGAAGACAATTGCGTTTTAATCAAGAAAGATATTATTCCTGTAAGTAGATCTAACAGGCCTATTCTCATGAAAAGACTTAATCTTTTATAAATCTAGATTTTACTTAACTGCTTATTATTACCATTCATCTACACTTTTCTTTGACCCATCGTTTTAACTCAAAATAACGATGCTACTGCTCTAGTTTTGACATGAAATTAAAATAAATGTCAAGATGAAAAAATTATTACTAGGTCTCATATTATGTACTAATGTTGCCCTAAGCCAGAGTTATCAATACCTAGGTGCTTATGACTCTATGGGTACTCCACAGTACTTAGTGAGTCCAGGAGATGTTATTGATACTGCTACCTCAGATATGATAGGTAATTCTTTACCTGAAGGATATCCAGTACCAACTTATAATCCACACTACATCACTTCAGGTTATGAAACTGATATTATAGTAGACAGCCCAGCAGATGTATGGGTAACCTTTGTAAGTGAAGGCGCAGGATATAAAAATGTTCTAGGCTTCTATACTTATGATATTGCAAATCCTCCTACTACGGTTCCTACAGCTTCACAAATAACTATTATTTTCCCTAACGTATCTGCACAAAACAGTGGTGGTGGCTTACTAGCAGGTGACAAAGTTAAAATAGGAACATTTACAGCTGGAACAGGAATAGGCTGGGTACTACTTGCCAATGCTTGGAATTCTTCAAACGGCGGAGTAGGAAATGCAAACTGGGATTTGTTTTCAAATCCAAGTTTTAATCCTGAACCACAAGCAGATTTACAACATCACAATGTTTTACTTCAAGATCCCGACAATCAAAGAATTATTCTAGGTTTTGAGGACATAAGAAGAGATTATAGTTCTTGTGATAATGATTTTAACGACGCCGTATTTTATGTGACGGCAAATCCATATATAGCATTAAGAACCTCAAATTATGCTGACGTAAGTAAAACATCTACAGTAAGTTCAGGAAATAATGGTGGCTTAGAAAGTAACGGTAATCTTGCAACCTTAATTGCAAAACGTAATTTTGAAAGAACTAAAAACAACCTTATTTCTACTAAAGAAACTCAATCTCAATTTAGTAAAGAAAATGTTATTGCTAAATCTACAGTAAGCACAGTTACATTGGATACTTACTTGCCACTTACAGGAATGTATGGAACAGAAACTGCTTATGTCTCTACACCACAAGATTTAATCAATGTTACAAACGCTACTCAAGTATTCTCAGTAGACTATTATGATCAAAACGATAGAATAGCTGCTGTGCTCGCTACAGAGTCTATAGGGTCTGTTTATGACCATTCAAAGGCAATCTGTGATAGACTTAATAACTCTGTACTAGAAGACGTAAGATTTGTAACTGTAAACGGTCACAAGATTATAAGTTCAAAACTAGTAAGAGCAACTGGTGAGATAGAATATGCATTAGGTTTCTCAGTCCAACTAGGTGGAACTCAAAACGAGTTATTTAGTTTTTGGGAAATAGGTCAATATCCATCAGGAGATTATTATAACTTCCAAATTTGGGGTAGTTCTTACTCGCAAGTATTTGCTTTAACAAATACCATTCTGGGGAATTTAAATCAAACCACTCCAGTATTTAGCACTGCGGTTGCAAACAATATTCCGCCTGTTTTTGTGAGCTCTGGATATTATAAAGGTGGACAGTTACACTTAGAACTTACTAATAAAACTGGCGCGACTAGTCTAACATTTGATGGTGATCTTGCGAGTACTGAGGCTTCAGGAAGACAAGCTATTACTCAAACGGTAAACCTGTCTGGTAATCTACATCAGACTGTGAGTATTTATACAGGAAACTTATTTGACATAGGTTTCTCACTATCAGTAGGAAATCAACAACGTGATGCCTTATATCTAGCAGATGGTCCTTGGGGAACTGATTACCTAAGCGATTATGCAACAGTATCTCATTTTGATGTGCAGAATGCAGTCTCTTCTACAACTACAAACGTTCATAATATTGAGCGCAATCCTACGGTTCAAGGAACTGTAAAAGGAAATATAAATCTATTTAGACATCTATTACCAGGAGAACAAACACTTGATGTAAGTGCTTATAACGCATTACAATTTGATGTTATAAATGACCAGCCAGTAGAAATTATATTAATTCCAGAGGTTTCCATTCCATGGAGTGACCGTTTTAAATTCACTATTCCTGCAAATGCAGCAATGACTAGTTATGACATTGCTTTTACAGATTTTGTAAATGCAAGCGGCGCATCATTTTCACATACAGATATTAAGACTATTGTATTTTCAATCATCAGTGATTACTCAAGTATGATTCCGTTTTCAATTGATTTAAGTGATGTGAGATTTGGGGATTATCAATCTACACTATCTACTGATGAGGTAATAAATGAAGGTTTTAAAATTAGTAATGCTCCTAATCCATTCAACAGTTTTACTAAGTTTCAACTACCTGTATCTTCTAGTGTTATTGAGATGAGTGTTTATGATTTATCTGGACGTACAGTAGATTTTAAAAGTATCAAAACGACTAATGCTGGATTAGAATTTCAGTATCACTCACCAGATCTTAAAACTGGATTGTATCACTATGGTGTTATTACAGAACAAGGTAAAAGATTCACCGGTAAGTTTATTATTAAGTAGATTACTTCTTTGAGATTAGGTTAGGCTGTTAATTACGCTTTCGCGAAAGCATAATTAACAGCCTTCTTTTTTCTACTCCATTCTAGTAGTTTTAAATAACGGTTTGCTAGTCATTAACCACTTCAATTTAAAGCCAAACTCAGTAAAAGTAAATCCTGCAGCGGTCGTAGAGGCAATATTACTTTGCTGTCCGTACACATCTAGGGCAGTGCGATCTGAGAATTTATACCCTAAATTTCCTTGCAATCTATAAGTAGATTGACGGCTGTTCTCTTCTATGAATTGATAACCAGTTGCGGCACTAAGGTCATAATACCATTGTCCTTTTTTTATACTTTCTAGACTTCTATCGAGATTAAAGAAAATCTCCACAGCGTTAAATCTACTAGGACTAAAGTATATAGTAGGCACTTGATCCTTAAAAGCGATGGACTGAAAATTTACTCCAGCCTTGAGCGACGGTTTTTTCAAGAGATTATAATACAGTGATGTAAATAGTAAGTTTCTAGAATTCCCGTCATTTTGAACCGTATAAAAGTACTGTGCAAACCATCCTAGATTGAAATTAGTATTAAGATTATAGTTAACGTAATAATTGTTCTGTACAAGCTGGCGTTCTAGTAATGCGGTATTAAAACTCTCTACATTTCTTTTATATCCTAGCTCTATGGATTGCAACTTTATAGACTTGATCTGTAAGGACAAGTCAGTTGAGAATTCTTCATAGCTAGTATTATCTGCCGCAATGCTGTTTATTCCAGCGATTCCTTTAAACTTTATATTAGGGAAGAACTCGTAAGTAGCACCTAGTCGAAAAAGTTGAGTAGTCGCCTGTGAAGATAGCACATCATTAAAAGTGTCCCTATAATTATAATTACCTATCACAGCCAGTTGAGTACTTAATGGAACTGAGAGGTTAACATCTAGATTATAGGCCTCATTATCTCCATTATCATAACTATAACTAGGTTTTACAATAGCTACTGGTGTAAACTGTTGATCTAGATTTTTAATAAACTGGAGTATGTCTTTCTGATCTTTATAAATCTCTAGTGCTTCACCTGCAGATTCATAAGCTGCGGTATAATTACCCATCGCTTTTTGAGCGTTTGACTTTCCTAAGTTACCGTCAAAAGAAGTGCTGTCCGTAACCAAAATTTGATCATAATCTTCCACACTCTTTTTAAAATTATTTTTATAAATGTTTAATGTAGCTCTTAAGGCGAGTAACCAGTTTTTTGTATCGTGCTGTTCTATTTGAGAATCAATTAGAGAAGATGCGTCTCTATATTTCCCATTCCATATAAGAGCTTGTATGTTTCTCTCTATAGTCTGCTGGTTGATGTTTTGAGCGATGTTACTATTAAGAAGTTCAACAGCTTTATTAGAACTGTTTAAAGCAGGCTTTTCTTTACCTTTTAAATGCTGTATGAGTGATACTCCATTTAAAGAGATGATACTATCTGTTTGGGTTTTATTGATTCTTTTATAGGTGATAAGTGCGCTGTCTATTTGAGTAGCTATGATGTACGTGTTTGCAAGTACTTGCAATGTCTCTGTATCATACTCTAGAAAATTAATATTGTCTTTTAAGAGCTGTATAGCTGGAGCAAAAGATTGTGCTTGTACTAGTTGATTTGAGTAGCCTAGATGGATGTATTTTTTAGACGTTAATGCATTAGGGTTACCTGGTTTAATAACCAATGCCTTATTAATAAACTCTTGTGCTTGTGGATATTCTTTAAGATTAGATAAGGTGTTTGCATATCCTAGAACAGCTGGGAAACTTTCATCATTTTCTTTTAGTAATCCTTGGTAGTAGATTTTTGCATCATTAAAATTATTGTTCCATAGAAGTGATTCGGCATAGTTGAGTTTGATCTCAAAATCCTGAGGATATGTCTTTAAAAGACTTTGAAATATAGCTGTCGCTTCATCGGGATTCCCACTTAATCCTGTGGCTCTACCTAGACATAGTTGCGCTGTTTTGTTCTCTGGATATTCCTTTAGAATGTCTTCAAAAAAGATTTTAGCCTCTTTAAAACTTCCTTTTTCAAGCATTTGAAATCCTGGATTCATATTCTGTGCACAGCTCGAGTATCCTAAAAATAGTAAGATGGTAGCCATAAATGCCTTTTTGCACACTTTTTTAAGGTAAGGTTGGAAAGCTATTAACATAGGATATTATTCATTCGTCTACACTTAAACGCCGCTCAACGAAATACGGTAAAATGACCTAAGGTTAGTGGCCATATTTGCAATGTAATTAAAAACAAACAACAATTTAAATATAAAATCATGTCACTTAAAATTAAAAAAGTTAAAGGAGTTTATCAGTTATCAGGAATATTAAATTCAGACACATCTAGTTGCCTAATTAATCATATCAATTTAATGTTGAGTTATGAGTTTGAAATTGATTTAAATATTGACGGTTTAAGATCAATCGATGAGAATGGAGTAGCAGCATTTATGACTATAATGTCTTTTGCTTTAAGAGAAGATAAAAAGGTGCACATCATAGGTAATGGTTTTAAGGATATCTATGATGAGTATAGATTTAGAGCAGTAGCCTAATTTATTAAAATTTAAAAATTAGTCATGCAATTAACTACCTCCATAAGATATAAAAAAATCTCACCAGAACAGTTTTTTATGCTCAGCGTTCTAGTGGTTAATGGTGGTAATTATTTATATAATTTATTACTAGGTAGATTTTTAGGGCCAGCACAATTTGCAGACGCGGCTATTCTTATCACTTTTCTTCTAGTACTATCTTTTCTAGCCATGACCTTTCAATTAGTCACAGCAAAGTATGCCGTGTTACTAGAAGATGTTCAACTACCATCTTTTATAAAACGTATGTTGAAATCTTCATTAACCGTAGGTGTTCTTGCTGGTCTTGCGGTTATATTATGCTCAGGTCTATTACAAGAGCTATTCAATACTACGAGTCAGATGATGTTTATCATCTTTGGAGCAGCAGTTCCTTTTTATTTTCTGTTAAGCGTTAATCGCGGTTTTCTTCAAGGAAAAAACGACTTTAAATCACTAGCTATAACCTATCAATCAGAAATGATAGTGCGTCTAGGTTTAACCATTCTCTTACTATTTATTTTAGAAATAGATCCTATTATCATAGTGGCTATAGGGATTTTAGTGTCCTTAATCCTAGGATTAATACCGTTTAAATTGTCTTCTATTCTACGAATGAATACAGTGCATATAGGCTCAAATTTATCTAAACAAATTAAGCGTTTCTTTCTAATTACTTTTTTCTATGAATTAACTCAAATCATTATTAATAACAGTGATATTCTACTAGTTAAACATTACTTTGAAGATATTGAAGCTGGTTTATATGCATCACTAGCTCTTATCGGTAGAGTGGTCTACTTTATGGCGTGGATGTTTGTGATGCTTCTCTTACCTAAGGTGATTGAATTACAAAAAGAAGGAAAAGAAACGAAGCAGTTGCTTTTTAAATATGTGGGCTATATCACAGCTCTATGTACATTTATAATAATAGGCGCAGCACTGTTTCCTGAGCTAGTGGTTCAGCTACTATTTGGTAATGCATATCTAGAGATTGCACCACTTTTATGGAAGTATGCTATAGCGACTTCCCTTTTTGCAATAGCAAATATTTTCTCATACTACTTTCTATCTCTCGGGAAATATAAGCCCGTAATTATCTCTGGTATTATGGGAATGGCGCAAGTCTTATTAATAATATTCTATCATGATAGTGTAGAACAAGTAGTTCTTGTACAAATCCTAGCGATGACTCTATTAATGATCATGCAAGTAGCATATTTCATTTTCAATAGAAAAGCTTAAAACCATTTATCTACAGCAATTTACCATTCATCTACAGTAAATCGCGGTCAATCTTAATTTCTGAAATACAATTCATTAATAGACCAAATTTGTACTGTAATTAAAAACAAAGATCATGAAATTAGCAATCGTAACAGCATATCCACCTAGTAAAGTAACTTTAAATGAATATGCTTATCACCTAGTGAAAAGCTTCAGATTAAAAGCTGATGTAACAGAGATTATCTTGCTTACAGATAGGACTAGCGATGCAAAAGACATCAACTTTGAATCTGATGGTTGTAAGATTACAGTAAAAGAATGCTGGTCATTTAATAGCTACTGGAATATTAAAAGTGTGACTGTAGCGATTAATGAAACCCAACCAGATAACGTGTTGTTCAATCTTCAGTTTATGAAATTTGGAGATAAAAAAATAGCTGCAGCCTTAGGTTTAATGCTCCCATTAATATGTAAGATTAAAAAAATACCAACCATTGTTTTACTCCACAATATTCTAGAAGAAGTAGATCTAGGTAGTGCTGGTTTTACAAATAATAAAATACTTAAATCCATCTATGGCTTTATAGGCACCACACTTACAAAACTCATTCTTCAAGCAGATACTGTTGCTGTAACAATGAATAAGTATGTTCAGATATTAGAAAAGAAATATATGGCCAAAAACGTAATCTTGATTCCTCACGGAACTTTTGAAACAGCCACTAGAGAACCTTCTTATAAACTAGCTTCAGGACCGTTACAGGTGATGACCTTTGGGAAATTTGGGACTTATAAAAAAGTAGAATCTATGATTGAAGCTGCAGAGATGATTAGAAAAAGAACAGACTTAGATATTGAAATAGTAATTGCAGGAACAGATAATCCTAATGTACCAGGATACTTAGAGCAAGTACAAAAACAATATGCAGCAGTAAAACAATTAAGATTTACTGGTTATGTAGAAGAAAGTGATGTGCCAGTCATTTTTAATGAAAGTGCTGTAGTGGTATTTCCATACACATCAACTACAGGAAGCTCAGGCGTTTTACATCAGGCTGGGAGCTATGGTAAGGCCGTGGTAATGCCTGACTTAGGAGACCTTGCACTACTAACTCAAGATGAAGGTTATCGTGGAGAGTTTTTTGAACCTACTAGTGTAGAAAGCCTTGCAGCGTCTATTGAAAATATCCTTACAGATCAATCACATAGAATTTCTATTGCCAAGGCAAATTTTATGGCCGCAACATCGCATCCTATGAGTAGAATTGCTAGAATGTATTTAACAGCCTTTAGTAATATTAATCCAGTAGCTATTAAGCCTGCTACTCACTCTCGTGCGGCTTAGAAATATATTTAAAGGAAGGTTTTTTCTTTCCCCTAGAATCTAGAAAGCCATAATTTTTTTGTGGATTCCTACGCCAGGGATATGTTCCCGTAACATCCTCCGGCACTGATTCAAAGTCATAAAGAGTCCAAGACATAAAAGGTAAATCACTTTTAGTTAAAAGTTCTTGGGCTTCTTTATGATAATTTTCTTGTTCTTTTTCACTAGAACCCATTAGGGTCCATATACCAGAATAAGAACTTATACCGTACTCAGTCACAACTACCTCTTTACCATCCAACTCTTTCTTTAAGTCTTTTAAGGACGACTCAAGTTCATCTAAAGATTCATAATAATGAAATGAGACAAAATCTAATTGATCTGATAGAGCAACCGCACTAGACGTATTAGACCACCCCACAGTTATGGGATGAGAATTATCTAAAGTTTTAATGTGATAAGTCATATGTTCTATCCAGGACTCTACTACTTCTTTCCCACGAGATTCATAATCTAAATCTGGTTCATTTTTTAAATCATAACCTAGTATAGCATTGTGATTCTTTACAGCCTCTACTATGCTTGTTAAGTGCTGTTGTGTCATAGTCCAGTCACTTATCGCATAGTTTCCATAAAAATCAAAAAGTGTTAAGAGCACTTTTAGGTTTTCAGCATCGGCTTGATCGAGTAGGATATTTAATTTTTCAAGTTTTTCTTCAATTATATGTTCTTTACCGAAGTCTTCATAGCCCACAAATACTCTTACACTATTGAGACCAGCGTCTTTAATGATTTTAAAATCTGCTGCAATGGTATCTTTTTGAAAATCTAGCCCAAAAGTATCCCATGGAGACGATTTAGGATAATAATTGATTCCTTTAATATCATAATATAAGGAAATAGCTTCCTGCTCTTTTAAGTCAGCAACAGTAAATTGTTTTACCATTTGTCTTATGCGCCAGTATCCGTCTTCTAGTAATAAAATGACTTTATATGTACTGTAATAAGATGACTTATCTATAAAAACTTCTTTCTTATAAGTCTGTTGATGCTCTAGTACATTAATATCAGTAAGCACAATCATCTGTCCATCTTCACTAAAGAATTCTACTCTAGGATGATGATCAAGAGAAGTGGAGGCTATGGTTATTTGATTATTGAGATTATAGCTAATGAGAGCAGTGAGTTTATTAGTTGCACTCGCAGTATAATAGTCTTCTATGCCCGTTAATGTGTTGTTGTTTAAAGCTCTAGATCTTACATACCAGGCATTTAAATAATCTTCTTCAATAGATTTTAAGGTATTAGCATCGAGTTGCCTGCCTTCTACTGCAGTCGTATCCCATTCTATGGTAGGAATGTAATAACGCTCTTGAATTTGTTCTGTGTGAAGCATCGTACTACGATCTGCTCCAGTATTGAGGTAGCTGTATAAACTACTTATCCCTAATGTGATGAGTCCTATGATTAAAATATAGAATAGGACCAGTCCACCACGCAGTATGTTTTTATTGATCAATTTCACAGCTTTATGTTCTTTAAGATGTGAGTGATTCCACCAGCGGTAATCGTATAATCATAAGTTCCTGGCACAATGAGATCTGGATTAAGCTCAAATTGTACAACACCTTGATAGGTCTGTTTTAAATAGGTTGTGCTACCGTTTTTATCTTCAATTTTAAGCGATACGGTAACTCCATCTGGAATGATTTGCCCCATAAAACTCTTTAAAGGACCTACTATTATTCTTCTATTTTCTTGTGATAATGCTACTTCATAGCTTTCAAAAACTGGTTTAAACTCTAGTTGAATGGTATCGCTACTCGCCATGCCGGCAACAGCAGCATTTACAGACCACCTGTCTTCTTTTTCTGGATGAATCATCGTTCCGGTCGCTATTCCTTTTATGGTAGTTCCTGTGGTTTGTAGCACTGCACCAGAACTAGTAGTTATGTAAAATGTAACTAAGGTACCATTACCTGCAGTGTTTCCATAAACATCTCTAAGTATAGATGTGGAGAAAGTGGCTAGTTGATTTCCGTCTGCATATTCGTGATTACGCTTTCGCGAAAGCGTAAAATCTACAGGCAATCCTGCTTGAACTTCTACCGTGAATTCTTTACTAAATTGCTCGCCTGAGTTTGCAGCGAGTAGGATTTTCCCTGTTTTTTTTGTGCTAGTAATATAATCAAAGGCGATAAGGTCTTTTACTATAGCGGCATTATTATCAATAGCAAGTTCTTTATTGTAATTGAATGAAACCGCTGTTCCATCTTGCTGTGCATTATCATAACGATCTAGCGGTATGGATACAGCCATACTGTAGTCTGTGTCGCCAGCGATTATGCTAGGTGGACCTACATAGGTCTCCATTTTAGTGATTTGTGAATTAGGGATTATGTTTAAACTTCCTGAGACCTCTGTGTTTACAAGTTTCCAGTTTACACGACCAGCGAGGTTGCTTATAAATGGTGGGAATTCATAGTTTATGTTTTCACCTTGCGATTGTGCGCTCACTAGAGTATTCCCTAGACTGTAATGGATTAAAAGATCTGGTGCGCTAGCAGTGTCACCAATAAATTTTAAGGAAATCGTTGTGCCTGCGATAAACTCTTGCTCTTGAGTGATAAGTGTGTAATTCTTATCTAGATTTACCGCATCTTGAGTGCTGCTATAGGATAGTATCCATAGCATTGCAATAAAAAAGTATGTGGTTTTTACACTCATTATTTAGGGTTTCCTATATATCCATTAGTCTCTATTTTAATAAATGGATAGTGTTTGCTATTTGTTTTTTGTAAGCCATTATGGATCGCTTTGAGGTTTCTTTGAGGTACTACTTTTTGAGCGACATTCTCATTAGGTAATCCATTTACAAAGCAATTGCTCATATCTGAGCTTAATGTATTGATTTCATTATCTGTGAGTAAGTTGAATTCAAAATTTTGCTTGCGTTGCGGTCTTACGGCTTCTTTTACAAAGTTATAATCTACCCAAACTAGTTTTTTGTTTTCATCATAGTATGAAATAAGTAGTTGAGGAACAGTTAATTCCTGTGTGCTTGAGTTGAATAGTTGTCCTTTAACCATTCTGGCAGTAATACTTAAATCACTTATAGCAAGTCCTTTATATAGGTCAGTATTTGCAACATTTCCTGCTGCTTGAATATTAAACACGGCCGGTTTGCTTTTAAAATCTACAGGTGTGTATTGATCTGGATCAAAGCTTTTAGGTATAGAATCGTTTGTACTGGTCCAGGCAATACCTTCAAAATTTATTTTAAAACTGCTTATCTCTTTGGGCATTAATTTATGCTTGACCACAAACTTTGAGTTGTGACTGGCTAGCATATTATTATCATTATCATATAAAGATCCTTTTAAAACAACATCTGCAGGAACGGTATCTATGTTTTGAACTTCACCTATAATAAAGTAGTGGTCTCCACATTCCACTAGACTTGCATTTAAAATCTCTAGTGATGGTTGTTTAAGTACATCTTCATGATAGGTTTGCTCAGTGCTTATACGTCTTCTACCTTGATTAAAGAATACGGTTTTGTTTTCTGTAAATAATTGATCTGGTGGAAGGTCCGTTCCTGCTTCTTCTGGTTGCAAGTACCATTTACCGTTATGTTGAATAGCCGTTACGTAATCTGTTTTTTGCACTTTCTCTAGTGGTGTGATCCACTCTGTTTTTACTTTTAATTGCACTGCATTTTCAGTAAATTCGAGTATAGACGTCTTTATGTTATCAAGTTTTGCATAGGAGCTCAATAAACCGTCAGTTACAGAGATTTGTAGCATGTATTGATCAAGTGGTAAGTCACTATCTGGATCAATGAAGCTGTGTGCTTTTTCAAACTCTTTAAAATCTACAGCATCATAATAAGCAAGCACTACATTCTCTGGACTATGTTGCGCATTGTTTTTTAAGTAAAAAGTATAGAGTCCATAACAAGTTACTATAAATAAGAATGCTGCCCATAGGTGTAAGGTGTGTAGTAATTTATCTTTAAACTTAGTGTACTTGTCTGGTATCTTTAAATAGGCTAGTGTTTTAGTTTCTCGGTACTTGAGCATTCTGGTAAGAAGCAATTGGATATTGAGAATAAAGGCAATGAGTACGGTAAGAATGGGCATAATGCCCCAAAGTATTTTTTGCCATTGTGGAACATCTACCAGCGGTAAAATGTTAGATAAAGGAGGAACATTCATTTTTTCCCATACCATAATTCCATTTTCTAACTGTTCTAATCGTTGCCAGCCACAGAAGTAGAGCATAGGATCATAGAACTTATCATTAGAAAATATATACTTGAGGTTGTACTTTTCTGGAACGGTAAGGAACTGCTGTAAAGAACCTATTCCTTCTACACCTTTAAACTTTGAATTCTCTAATCGTTCAATAGGTCGTGTAGTAAGTTCAGGTAATCTTCTTGCAGAGTGGTAATTACCATCCACACTTAAAGCCCTAGTTTGAGCTGCAAGCCACGCCATTTGATCGCCAAAACCTAGCGTGAGATATCTCCAGTGATCATGCTGGTCCTGACTTAAGAAGTTTACTATAGGAAGCATCTTAATTTTGGCCGGTTGTGATGGTCTAAAATATCCTAATGTCATGGTAAAAATGGTCATGAATATAAATAGTCCAGCAAGAACCGCACCTGCAAGTCTATGATAAACAGCGCCCATTTTTTGCTGGATAAGCTCTTTAATATCTCCTTGAATAAAGCGATATGCAAACTCACCTAACATGGGTAAGGACATAATAGATGCCCATAGAGTAAAGCGATCTAGTGTTAAGATGTTAAAAGCATTTTCTCCTAACATCATTTTAGGTACAGGTGTGGTTCCACCAGTTCCTAAAATCGTAAGAATGGTGATTGATAAACCGAAGAAAATGTACCTCTTACTGTAATATCTATAAAAGATATAAGGTAGAATGATAAGTAAAATTCCCCACGGTATTAAAAAGAATACCAAACCAGAAGAGGTGACCTCTATAAAACTATCTCTAGAACCATGCGGTATAGGTACTTGAGTAATAGGATTGTTCTTAGTATTAATCCAGTAAGGGAGAATACAACCTATTATAATTACTAGTGATGACATCCCAAAACCTACAATGCGCTTAAATAATTTTAAAAAGCTTCTAAAGAATACCTTAAAGGTGATCTCTTTGATTGTGTCCACTTGTTCACGAGCATCATCCATAATTACCATACCTATAAGAGGAAATATGAAAAATACCATCCCAAAAATAGGTGTTACATGATGTGAAGTTACTGTTACTGCAATAAGAGAGAGAGATGTGAAATAATATCTATAACTACCGGTTTTAAGCCATAGATAGATTTCAGGCAGTGAATGCATTAATACAGAGATGCCTATTATACTAGGTAACTGACCAAAAATGTGTAGCGTCTCAACAAAAGAAGATGAGAACACAGCAAGTAAGGCTGCATATCCAGCAGCGCTTCTACTTCCGGTTATAAGTAAAGAAAAACGATAGACTCCGGTTATAAATAATATGATCGCAATTATCGCTACGGTAAACATCCCAAATTTTAATCCACCTATAAAGCTTAGTAGGGCAATAGACTGATGTACTAGCGGTGGATAGCTCATTACCGTAAAGCCAGTATACCATTTATAATTCCATGGTTCAAACCAGCTCGTTGCATAATGCTCTGCAAAGAAGAGATGTATTAATGCATCATATGTAGTCTCGAGAGTAAAAAATATAGAACTACCATGAAAAGCAATCCCTATAAATAAGGCTGCAATTAAAAGCATGTTTGTGGTTTTTTTCAACTTCAAGGTCGTTCCATTAATTATTTGATAAAGATATGACAACCCGCGGCATCCGTCCACTGGCATTCAACTACAGTAAATTACTATTCGTCTATACTTCTTTTTTACCCAACGAAAACCGCCGTTTCAAGGCCTCTTACAGCGGTAGTTTTGTGTCATAATTAAACAACTATTATTATGAAAACTGGAATTATCATCCCTTGTTACAACGAAGAAAGTAGACTAGACGTTAACGCTTTTAATGACTTTATTCAATCACACGAGAACTACCATTTATGTTTTGTAAATGACGGTAGTAAGGACAATACTCTAGGAGTTTTGAATAAAATTCAAAGAGAAACGCCATCTCAAGTAAGTGTAGTAGATGTAAAGAAAAATGCTGGTAAAGCAGCAGCGGTAAGATCTGGAGCTCGTTATTTATATAATCGCAAAGATGTCGATTATATAGGCTTCATAGATGCAGACTTATCTACCGACTTTAATGACTTTAAAAAGTTGGTAGATACTCTTCATGAAAATCAAGAGCTTACTTTAGTTTATGGGTCAAGAGGTAAAGGTGAAGGGCAAATCGAGCGCAATGTGTTGAGAAAGTTGTTTTCCCAAATAGTAAAGCTGTTTATTTATATGATATTAGGATTACCTATAGAAGATACACAATGTGGTGCAAAGGTTTTTAAAAGAGACATTATTCCACTTGCTTATGATAAGAAGTTTTTAACGCGATGGTTATTTGATGTAGAGATTTTCTTGAGAATGAAGAAACATTTTGGCGGGAAAGAGATAATGAATAAAATGTACGAGCAACCACTAGAAAGATGGATCCATATGGATGATTCAAAATTAGAAATGAAGGACGCAATTCAAATTCCTTTAATGCTACTTAATATATGGTATGCATATAATGTTACAACACAATTTTCAACGGCAACACCACAGTTTCAATTAGCTTTAAATGAAGACTTTGAAGTATTTACAGGTGATTTAAACTGGAACGGACGTATGGCAGCATAATTACTTTTCATAAATCGCTTTGAGAATGTAAATATCTTCAATAAGCGCTTCTATTTCTTCCGTTTGTGTACCATCATAAGTACGGCTGCGCAGTCTACCTTCTTTATCTACAAGAATAAAATTTTCAGTATGTATCATGTCATACTTACCACCATAAGGAGCATCTTTTACAGCGAGATAAGATTTGCGCGCTAGATTATAAATGTGCTCTTTATCACCAGTAACTAAGTTCCACTTATAATCTAGGACTCCATTTTCTATCGCATATTTTTTAAGTACAGGTACACTATCTTTTATTGGAGTAACACTATGAGAGAGGAAAAGAACTTCATCATCATCTTTAAACTCTTCTTGTAGAATCGCCATATTAGTAGTCATTATAGGGCATATTCCTGGACAAGTGGTAAAAAAGAAATCGGCAACATAAATTTTCCCTTTGTAATCATCTTGGGTAATAGAATCACCGTTTTGATTAATTAATTGAAAAGGTGCTACCTTGTGGTACTTCTTCACAAATAACATGCTGTCATCTACCAGTGTCGGGTCAAACTGGTCAGGTTGTAGGATGAGAAGTGCCTTTTTAGGCGTCAATAAGTGTTGTATTGCTAGAAAAATAACAGTACACAAAATGAGCATGAAAAGAGCACGCCATTTATTTTTATTCAAGAATTGAAGCATTTGTGATACTTTTTTACAAAATTACAACCTAAATATGAGCTGTTCTACTCTTTAGTCGCACACTTTAAGAACCACTTAAAAGAAATTTATGAACTGTAAAATAGAGATATGGAGTTGGTTGATGTTGATACTCGCTTTTGCGAAAGCAGATTACACACAAGCGCAACAATTTCAATCAGATATAGATTTTCAAGATAGTGTGGATTATTGTGTGGCCAAATCTCAGGTGGCGCCATATAGCGCTGCTGCCATTAATGCTGCTACAGGTAATTATGATGTGAAATATGTGCGATTAGAGCTGGATACAGACCCTAGTTTACCGCAAATAGGTGGAACAGTAACGACACATTTTGAGGCTGTAAGTGATTTAAATCAGTTGATTATAGAGCTTGCTTCAAATATGCAGGTAAGTAGTATTACTCAACGAGGTCAAGCGCTTACTTTTTTACATAACGCTCAAGGTGAGATACTTATAGATTTACCACAAACCCAAATAACTGGTGTGCTCGATTCTCTATCTATAACTTATAATGGAAACCCTATTTCTAGTGGTTTTGGGAGTTTTGCACAAACTACACATGCTGGAGCACCTGTAATATGGACGCTTTCTGAGCCGTATGGAGCTAAAGGATGGTGGCCTTGTAAACAAGATTTAAATGATAAAATTGATGAGGTAGATGTGTATATCAATACACCACTGGGCAATACGGGCGTTTCAAATGGATTGCTGCAATCAGAAACAACAACAGCAACAGGAAAAAGATTTCACTGGAAACATACCTACCCTATTCCTGCATATTTAATAGCAATTGCAGTAACAAATTATACGAAGTATACTGATGTGGTTCCTGGACCGCAACCACTGGATATAGATAATTATGTATATCCAGAGGATCTTGCGTTTGCTCAATCACAAACAGCCATTACAGTTCCTATTATGCAGTTTTTTGAAACCACTTTTGGTTCTTATCCCTTTAGAAACGAGAAATATGGTCATGCCCAGTTTGGCTGGAACGGTGGAATGGAGCACACAACGATTTCTTTTATGGGGACTTTTAATCAAGGGTTGATTGCTCACGAGTTGGCGCATCAGTGGTTTGGTAATAAAGTGACTTGCGGCAGCTGGCAAGATATATGGCTCAATGAAAGCTTTGCTACTTATGCTACTGGAATGACGGTAGAGCATTTAAATGGATCAGGTAGTTTTAAAAACTGGCGTACAGCAGTAAATAATAGTGCGACTTCTCAACTTAATCAAAGCGTTTATGTTCCTGCTGTAGATACATTGAGTGTAAGTAGAGTTTTTAGTGGTAGAATGTCCTATAATAAAGGTGGAATGGTGTTGCATATGTTGCGTCGTAAATTAACAGACGCCTCTTTCAAACAAGGTCTACAAGATTATTTAAATGATCCCAGTCTTGCTTATGATTATGCAAAAACAGATGATTTTAAGGCAATAATGGAACAACAATCTGGTCAAAATCTAACAGAATTTTTTGCAGACTGGATTTATGGAGAAGGTTATCCTACACATCAAGCAGACTGGAATATGATGGACCCAACAACATTGCAAATTACTATGTCACAGACGCAGTCGCATCCATCGGTTTCCTTTTTTGAAGGAATTGTACCCGTCAAGGTTTATGGGGCAAACGCTGGTGAAGAACAAGAATTACTGTTAGATATTCAAAATGATGGTCAAGTTTTTAATTTTACCGTTCCTTTTAGCGTTATTCAAATAGAAATTGATCCCGATGTTCATACGATTTCAAGAAATAATAACGTCACCTTGGGTTTGGATGATCTCGCTTTCGCGAAAGCGGATATTAAAATTTTCCCTAATCCAGTAAGTGAAATATTGCATTTAGAGTCTCAAAGTGAGATAGTTGATTCATGGAATCTTTATGATCTAGCTGGTCGATTATTAAAATCAAGCGCACCAAATCTTCAAAACAGGAATGCATTTCAAATAGAAATTCCATACTCCAGCGGCTTGTATATTCTTGAGGTAAACACAAGCTATGGAATCTTTACACAGCAAGTAATAAAGCAGTAAATGTACCTGTAGATTGTGTAAGATGCGTGCAAAGACCTATTTTTGCGCTCTTTAAAATAGAATAGCAATGCATCCATATATAATAATAGCCATAAATTTTTTTATGAGTCTTTCTTTACTCATTGTTTTACATGAGTTAGGACATTTTATTCCAGCCCGATTATTTAAAACAAGAGTAGAGAAGTTCTTCTTGTTTTTTGACATTAAATTCTCCTTATTTAAAAAGAAAATAGGTGAGACAGAATACGGAATAGGTTGGTTGCCTCTAGGTGGTTATGTGAAAATCGCTGGAATGATTGATGAGAGCATGGATAAAGAGCAAATGGCTCAAGAATCTAAGCCATGGGAATTTCGTTCTAAGCCAGCTTGGCAACGTTTAATTATCATGTTAGGTGGAGTAATTGTAAATGTTCTTGTAGGTTTCTTCATTTACATCATGTTGTTTTATTCAAACGGTAGAAATGTAGCAACTGGATCTGATTATGAATTTGGTTTTGGTATGCCACCTGTTCTAGAAGAGATTGGTTTTGAAGATGGTGATCAAGTTCTTTTAGTAGATGGTGATACATTACAGATTGCAGATAATCTCGTTCATAGATTTGTTTATAGAAGTGTAGAGGTGGTTACTGTTTTAAGAGATGGTACTCCAGTAGAAATAAGTATTCCAGATGATATGGGAGACCGTGTTTTTAATGCTGACATTATGGGGCCGCTTGAACCGCGTTTTCCTTTTGAAGTAGGTGAGGTAGAAGAAGGAACTATTGCAGATAAAATAGGGATTAAGCCAGGAATGACAATTGTTGAAATGGCGGGCAAACCAATTACTTATAACACTGATTATACTGAAGTAATAAAATATGTAGTAAATGACAGCACACCATTTGAGATTAAATTTCAAAATAAGATGGGAATGGTGCAGTCTAAAATTATAGATTTTAAGGATAACAGAAAGAGAATTATAGGTTTCAGAAAAGCCCCAACGGTTGATTATGTTACTGCTAGAGATGTTGATTATAGTTTTAGTGAAAGTGTAAGTGAAGGTTTTACACATGGCTATTGGACCATGAGAGATTATGTAAAACAATTTGATTACGTATTTACTAAAAAAGGAGCAAGTCAATTAGGTGGATTTGGTACCATAGCAAAATTATATCCTGACACCTGGGACTGGACTAAATTCTGGGAACGTACAGCGTGGATTTCCTTTGTTCTTGCTATAATGAACATATTACCTATTCCAGCTCTTGACGGTGGTCATGTGATGTTTTTACTTTATGAAATAGTTACAGGTCGTAAACCTGGAGATAAGTTCTTAGAGCGCGCACAATTAATAGGAATCTTCATTTTACTTGCATTAATGTTATATGCAAATGGGAACGATATTTATAAAGCGATTTTTAATTAGCTTCTTTAAAATTAAATTTTAATTAATTTCTTCAAAAACTTTGGCGGCAAGTAAAAAAACATATTATATTTGCCCTCGCTTAAGCAAATAGCTTGAGTGTTGTGTATATCACATTCCTCCTTAGCTCAGTTGGTTAGAGCATCTGACTGTTAATCAGAGGGTCCTTGGTTCGAGCCCAAGAGGAGGAGCCTAATCCCAATCAGCAATGATTGGGATTTTTTTATGGAGTAAATTGATGAATTAAAAGTTTGCTTAAACCAGAAGATTATCAATAAGTTTAGAGTGCAGTCAACCTTGTTTTCTTATTTAAAATAATAAGCTACCTCTTTTTTTATAACTGTTACTTTTAGATCTCAATGACATCTAAGTAAGTCTTAGCAATAACAAGAACTCTTTATAGTTCTCTTAAACTAGCCCATTTCTCCATACTTATTTCCCTATATTTACGTTTGATATCAATCATTCAATTCAGTGAGTTAATCACTTGAATTTCAATATATACATAGGATTAATGAGCTGTAATAGTTGTGGAACCGGTGGAGGCACTCCAGGCGGTTGTAAAAATCACGGTACTTGTGGTACCAGTGGATGTAATAAATTAACGGTTTTTGACTGGTTAGCAAACATGGATTTGCCAGACGGTCAAACCACTTTCAATTATGTGGAAGTGCGCTTTAAAAATAGCCGCAAAGAATATTTTGTAAATTCAGAAAATCTTCAATTAAAAATAGGTGACATTGTTGCCACGCAAACAGAGACTGGTCACGATATAGGTATCATTACGCTGACAGGTGAGTTAGTACGTGTGCAATTGAAGAAAAAGAAAATACGTTACGAGACAGAAGAGTTTCCTAAAATCTACCGAATTGCATCACAAAATGATGTCGATAAGTGGAAAACCGCTCGTGAGAAAGAAGATCCTATGAAAGTGCGTGCTCGCCAGATTGCGATACGTCTAGAGCTTCAAATGAAAATCTCTGATATCGAATTTCAAGGTGATGGCTCAAAGGCTACCTTTTACTATACGGCTGAGGAACGCGTTGATTTCCGTCAACTAATCAGAGAATATGCTACAGAATTTAAGACACGCATAGAAATGCGTCAAATAGGATTGCGTCAGGAAGCAGCCCGTTTAGGCGGTATAGGTTCTTGTGGACGAGAACTTTGTTGTTCTACATGGTTGACAGATTTTAGATCTGTTACTACAAGCGCTGCTCGATATCAAAACCTATCGTTGAATCCGCAAAAGCTGGCGGGACAATGTGGAAAATTAAAGTGTTGTTTGAACTATGAGCTGGATTCATACATGGACGCACTCAAAGATTTCCCTAAACAAAATCAAAAATTATACACAGATAAAGGAACTGCAGTCTGTCAAAAAATAGATATTTTTAAAGGTATCATGTGGTATTGTTATGAAGGTGAGTGGATGAACTGGCACACTTTAACAACAACCCAAGTACATGAAATTGTTACAAAAAACAAAGCCAAAGAAAATGTAGCAAGTTTAGAAGAGTATGCTGCAGAGCATGCTGTGATAGAAGAAGTGAATTTTGAGAATGTAGTAGGGCAAGATAGTCTTACAAGATTTGATCAAGCAGCTACTAAAAATAAGAAGCGTAAAAAACGACGTACTAATCGTAGTCCTAAGGCACAGGATGGTAATCAAAAAGGGTCTCAAGCAAAAGGAAACCAGCCTAGACCTAAAAAGAAACCTATACATCAAAATAAGCCTAAAAGCGATAGTGGCTCACCACAGGCAAAACAAAAGCCTGTTGGAGAAGGTACAGCAATTAACAAGCCTCGCAAAAAAAGGCCTAATAACCGCAATAGACCACCTAAGAAAACGGAGTAATGAAGACAGTAGTATTTTTATTGTTAAGTTGTTTGGTTCTGACCTCTTGCGATCAGAATCTGGTAGATTCACAGTCTGTATCGCTCAGTGATGCACAATGGGATATTCTTGAAGCACCTGTTTTTACTATTGAACCTGTGGATACAGTCAATACTTATGATATGTTTTTAAATATGAGAAACAACCATGATTATGGTTATAGCAATCTATTTTTAATTGCTGAGATGAAATTCCCAGAAGGTAAAATCGTTACAGATACACTTGAGTATGAGATGGCAACGCCTCAAGGAAAGTTTTTAGGAACAGGTTACAGTGATGTTTATGAGAATAAATTATGGTACAAGGAAGGAGTACGTTTTCGCGAAAGCGGAACTTACCTTCTCACTTTACGTCATGTAATGAGAAAAAATGGTTCTGTAGACGGTATTGCTCAATTAGAAGGGATACTCGATATAGGTTATAGTATAGAAAAACAAGTGCAATATGGCAACAACTAAAGCACAGATCGCTCAAAAAGCGCAAGAGACTAAGAAAAACGTCAAACTATTCTGGAAACTCGTTTTCATAGGAATAGGACTGGTAATATTGCTATTTTTATTAACGGCTTGGGGTGTTTTTGGTAATTTACCTGATCATACAATCCTAGAAAATCCTAAATCTGAACTCGCTACAGAGATTGTAACTGTGGATGGTAAAACACTAGGGACTTTCTTTACAGATAATCGCAAACCTGTAAAATATGAAGATTTACCTCAAAATTTAATAGATGCACTCGTGTCTACAGAGGATGAGCGTTTCTGGGATCATAGCGGTATAGATGGATATGGAACTACAAGAGCGTTTGCATTTTTAGGAACTAAAGGTGGTGCGAGTACGATAACACAACAACTGGCAAAATTATATTTTACTGAAGAACGTAGTAAGAATAAAGTTGAACGTGGAATACAGAAAATCCGTGAATGGATTATTGCGACACGTCTTGAAAAACAATATACTAAAGAGGAAATTATTACTCAATATTTGAATCAGTTTGATTTCTTAAAACAAGCGATTGGAATACGCTCAGCGGCAAATATTTATTTTGGTAAAGAACCTGACTCATTAACGGTAGAAGAAAGTGCTGTTTTTGTGGCGATGTTAAAGAACCCTAGACAGTATAATCCATATAGAGAAGTGTCTAAAGAAAAGTCATTTAGACGTCGCAACCAGGTGTTTTTTCAAATGGTACGTAATAATAAAATGACCGAAGCTGCAAAAGATAGCCTTACAGCACAACCTATTAAACTAAATTTTTCTCCTGAAGGTCACAATGATGGAATGGGAACTTATTTCCGTGAATATTTGAGAGAATGGCTAAAAGATTGGGCAGCAAATAATACCAACCCAGAGACAGGCGAGAATTACAACCTATACAACGATGGTTTAAAAATTAATGTAACCATTGATAGTCGCATGCAGCGTTATGCGGAGGATGCAATGGTGGCGCATATGGCAAACCTTCAAAAAGAATTTGATTCTCAAAATACTGAACTTAAAGACGCTCCCTTTAGAGACATAACGAGCAAGCAAATAGAATCGACTATTAATCGCGCTATACGTATATCTGACCGCTGGAGAGAGATGAAGAAAGAAGGTAAGTCAGAAAATGACATTCTATCCAGTTTTGATAAAAAGACTGAAATGACCATTTTTGACTGGCAAGCACCAGGACGTGAGCGTGATACAATCATGACTCCTAGAGATTCTATATTTTATTATAAAAAATTCTTGCAGGCTGGAATGATGTCTATGGAACCGCAAACAGGTCATGTAAAAGCATGGGTAGGTGGAATCAACCACAAACATTTTAAATTTGATCACGTTAAAAAAGGAACACGTCAGGCAGGTTCTACTTTTAAGCCTTTCTTATATGCTACTGCAATAGATTTATTAAAATATTCACCGTGTAAAGAATTTCCAGATGGAGAATATACTATCCCAGCTGGTAAGCATGGTAATACTAAAGACTGGACACCATCAGACGCTAGTGGAGAGTACGGTAACATTATGACACTTAAAACTGCACTAGCTAAATCTAAGAATACAATTTCTGCTCGATTAATGGATGAAGTAGGACCACAACCGGTTATAGATCTAGCTGGTAGATTAGGTATTAATATTAAAGAAATGGCGCCTGTACCATCACTAGCACTGGGAACTGCAGATGTTAGCCTTTTTGAAATGGTAGGAGCTTATGGAGTTTTTGCAAACGAAGGAATCTATAACGCTCCAGTACTAGTAACAAGTATTCAAGATAAAAATGGTACAATCCTCTTTCAATATAATCCAGTAACTAAGGATGTTATGAATCCCGAAACTGCCTATGTTACTCTTAAATTAATGGAAGGAGTTACCACTGAAGGTAGTGGTAATAGATTAAGAGGTAAATGGCGTGCGAGTCAGTATTTATATAAAAATGTAATTACAGATTACCCTTACGAATTTAAAAACCCGATTGCAGGTAAAACAGGAACTACGCAAAATAACTCAGACGGTTGGTTTATGGGAATCGTTCCTAACTTAGTATCTGGAGTTTGGGTAGGTGGAGATGATCGATCAGTACATTTTGCTTCTACAAAATATGGACAAGGTGCCTCGATGGCATTACCTATTTGGGGTTCTTATATGAAATCTGTTTATGGAGATAAGAACTTAGAAGTTTCTAAAGAGAAATTTAGTAAACCTAACAACTTATCTATAATAGTAGATTGTGAGGATTATAAAGAAAATAATAATGATCTGGAAGATGAAGATGAAGATGGTGACGAATTAGGAATGTAATTTTAATCATATGCTTAGCACAATTAAACTTGATAACGTCCTTTTCTTGGATATTGAAACGGTGCCACAGCAATCGTCCTTTGATGAATTAGATGCTATAGATCAACAACTCTATGCAGACAAGACCAAGTATCAACGCAAAGAGGACTTTACTCCTGAGGAGTTCTACGATCGTGCTGGCATTTGGGCAGAGTTTGGTAAAATTGTATGCATATCAGTAGGCTACTTTGTGGATCGCACTAATAGACAATTTAGAGTGCGCAGTTTTACTGGTACTGAAGTAGAATTACTTGAAGAATTTAGTAAATTACTTAAAGAACATTTTTCAGGTAGGCATCAAATTCTTTGTGCGCATAACGGTAAAGAATTTGATTTCCCATACATCGCTAGACGTATGATTATAAATAGTATCGCCTTGCCTACTAAGCTTAATCTTTTTGGTAAAAAACCATGGGAAGTACCTCATTTAGATACGATGGAGTTATGGAAATTTGGTGATTATAAACATTTTACTTCTTTAAAATTGATGACGCGTGTATTAGACATTCCATCACCTAAAGATGATATTGATGGTTCTCAAGTACGCGATGTGTACTATAAAGAAAATGACATAGAACGCATTGCTAGATATTGTGAGAAAGATGTCATCGCAGTGGCACAAATACTCCTTAAATTACGCATAGAACCACTTCTTACAGATGACCAAATCATCACAAAATAAGCCACTGGCTCGCATTAGAAATCTCAATGTTTCCTTTAAAAATGGGAAACAAGAGAATCAGGTGCTTTTTGATGTGAACCTAGAACTTTTTGAAAACGAAATTTTTGCTGTAGTCGGAGAATCGGGTAGTGGTAAGTCTGTTACTTCAAAGGCATTAATGGGACTTCTGCCTTTAAATAACGCCATCATTCAAGCAGACGAGCTGTCTGTACTAAATAAGGATTTAAAAAAATTTGAAAGTGGAGATTGGTCTCGCTTTCGCGGAAGCGTGATAAGCATGATTTTCCAAGAACCCATGAGTTCTCTCAATCCTACCATCACTTGTGGTCAACAGGTAGCTGAAATTCTTGAGATCCATACCAAATTATCAAGTAAAGCAATTAAAACTGAAGTACTACAATTGTTTAAAAAGGTTAAACTACCTACTCCAGAACAAACCTTTAAAAAATATCCACACGAGATAAGCGGTGGACAAATGCAACGTGTGATGATTGCCATGGCAATTGCATGCAAGCCCAAAATCCTTATTGCAGACGAGCCTACAACAGCACTCGATGTTACGGTACAAAAAGAAATTATTTTACTTCTTAAAGAATTACAGGCTGTGTATGGAATGAGCGTATTGTTTATCTCTCATGATTTAGGATTAGTTCATGAAATAGCAGACCGCATTGCAGTAATGTACAAAGGCCGAGTTGTTGAGACAGGAACGCCACTAGAACTTTTTGAAAATGCTCAAGAAGCCTATACTAAAGCTTTAATCGCTGCAAGACCAGACACGGCTACTAGACTTAAAAGACTTCCTACTATAAGTGATTTTATGGAAGATGCATTTCCTACGGTTGTTATAAACGAAGAACAAAGAAGTAAAGCGCATAAAGAACTTTATACTCAAAAACCTTTACTGGAA
>JALZUY010000048.1 GCA_023301395.1 Nonlabens sp. | reverse complement strand
AAGACAAATGTATTAGATGGGGGATAAAAAAAGAAAAGAAAAAGAAAAGAAGAAAGTGAATCCTTATAAAATAAAACATTATGTTGTGTGTTAAATATATATTTAAACTATAAAATTAAAAATGTTATAACGCTTTGGTTTTTCTGAAGTCAACAAAATCGTTTTTTAAAGTTCACTATTTATAAATTAATTTATATGAAGAATATATTTTTAAGCTTAATGCTTTTACTGGTTGCTCAATTTGGTTTTAGCCAGAATCAAAAAGTTGAAGTCATTAACAATTCTGATGGTCATACACTTATGGTGGATGGGAAACCTTTTATGATTAATGGTATGAATTGGGGATATGTTCCAATAGGTACAAATTATAATTACAGTCTTTGGACTCAATCTGATGATGTAATTAAATCTGCATTAGATGCGGAGATGTCACTTCTGAAAAATATGGGTGTAAATGCCATTAGACAATACACAGGTATACAACCTAAGTGGATTACCTATATCTATGAAAATTACGGTATTTATACCATGCTTAATCATTCATTTGGTCGATATGGTTTAACAATAGATGGAAGTTGGGTTGCTGTAACTGATTATAGGGATGATGCAACTCAAAAAATATTAATGTCTGAAGTAACAGAATTAGCTCAGACTTATAAAGATACACCAGGTCTGTTGTTGTTCTTACTAGGTAATGAAAATAACTACGGTCTTTTTTGGGCAGGAGCTGAGACAGAGGATTTTCCAGATGATAAGGAAAAAGAAAAGGCAGTGGGAGAATTGAGAGGAAGACCTATGTATAAGTTAATGAATGATGCGGCTGTTAAAATGAAGTCAATTAATTCATCAAATCCAATTGCCATATGTAATGGTGATTTACTATTTGCAGACATAGTTGCTGATGAATGTAAAGACATAGATATTTATGGGACAAATATGTATCGTGGTAAATCTTTTGGTGATGCTTTTCAAAGAGTAAGTAAAGAATTAAACATGCCTATTATGTTTACAGAGTTTGGAGCAGATGCTTTTAACGCTTTAAGTAATCAGGAAGATCAGAAAATGCAATCCTTTTTTATGGTTGAAAACTGGAAAGAGATTTATCAAAATGCCGCTGGATTAGGAAAAGCAAATAATTCTATAGGTGGATTCACTTTTCAATTTAGTGATGGATGGTGGAAGTTGGGTCAAACTAAAAATCTTGATGTTCATGATACGGGTGCTTCTTGGTCTAATGGTGGTTATTATTTAGATACAAAAGATGGAAGTAATAATATGAATGAAGAGTGGTTTGGGATTTGTGCAAAGGGACCTAGAAATGAAAGAGGTTTATATACGCTATATCCACGTGCAGCATATTATTCTTTAAAAGAAGCACATCAATTAAATCCTTTTGAAAAAGGAATGACTGTAGATTTTATCACAAATCATTTTACTAACATTAATTTAGTGGATGCTGTTTTAAGAGCGAGAGGTGATAAAGCTGCTTTAGGTGGTGGAGATTCTGATAAATTAAGAATCAGTCAGCTAACCGCAAAATTCACAACCTTTAATACAGGAGGTAGCTTAATTACAACTCCAGATACTCCTGATCCCGATGCTAATACATTCCCAAATCAATTAGGGTTTGATCACATGCAATCATATTTCATAGGTATAGAAGGAAATCCAGCGTCTAATGTTAGAGCTAACGTTAATTTCAATGTAATTGGTAATGTTGCTCAAAACCCTATAGATGAAATATTTTATGAAAACAGGGCAAGGCCTGTTTCTGTAAATACAGATAATGGTGATGTTATCCTAAATGATGTCAATAGAGTTAATGTTTACAATGCTGAATTTGAATGGAATGCCAAGGATTTTGACTTAAGAGGATTCTATAGAACTGGACATTATCATTGGGCTTATGAAGGGGATTTCTTTGGCTTTTATCCTGAAGCTAATTATGGTCCTAATTTGGATATTTACGGTGGTGAAACTTTAGGGTTTGAAATTGATGGAAAAGGAGTAGCAAAAGGTTTGAAGGCTGCTTTTGGTCCTCAACTTTGGTGGGGTGCGAATCCTACTGCTTTATTAAAGTATAGTCGCAATGTTGGACAATGGGGACTTACAGGAATCTATCATAGAGATATTCAAACTGAAGCACGATTTGATGATGCTGGTAGACGTATTCTAGATATTAATCAGTTACAGAGTGGTATTATACCTGCATGGCCTACAGAAAGGGCAAGTTTTGTAGTGGAAAGAAAGCTCGGGAATTTTGAATTTACTCTTGGAGGAATATGGGCTGGTAGTCCATTAAATGGTAGTTCTTTTCAAATATTAGATGATAATGGTGTCGTGAAAAGCGATAAAATCCAATCCACTGATAATTGGGGTGGAAAAGCCAAAATCACATTACAACAAGGTAAAGTTAATTGGTATGCTCAAGGTGGTATTGCTGGTTTAGTTGCAAATGGTGGCGCAGATCAAACCCAAACATTTACTGGATGGAAACTAAAGGATAATGGTAGTGGTAATCAAACTAATTTTTTAACTGGTTTTACTTATACCATGGGTAATTTACAAATTGCTCCTAATTTTTTATGGCAAAAGCCTCTAGTAGAAGCAATGCCTAATGATGTGGACGCACCAGGGAGATTAAGAAATGTAATTGATGATCCGTTTGCTGTTAGAGGTAATCGTGAAACAACAGCTGGTGAAATCTTATTAACATTTGATCCTACTCCTGGAACTTGGATGTATGAATGGGATAACGATAGAACTGAGGATGCTAAATTTGCTATGAGTGCTGGTTTTGTTTATCGTCATTTACCAACAACACAAGATGCGCATATTGGGTTTTTAGCAAATCGTTCATTTTTTGCCTTTCCTAATTCGGCTCCAGCTGAAGATTTATGGGAAGCACATACGAGAATCGTATCTAAGATTAGTCCAGAAATTGGATTGATTGGTAACTTCTTTTATGGTAATGGACAAGCTAATGGTGATAGTGATAGATTGATTAGACGTTACGGTGGTGATGTAAGAATGATTTATAATAAAATGAAATTTGAATCACATGTAAAAATTAATGATTGGGGTCCTTTTGACTATCATAGAGATTTCAACCTAACTTATCCAGTTCAATTGATGCTAGATGTTTCTACTAATTTAGGTAAGCCGGATTGGTTTATTCTTCCTAGTACAACAATAGGAATTAGAGGTACATGGAGATCGATGAATGAATTCTCTCCAAGGTATTCACCTAATGTGGCGCCTCCTTTTGGTGTACCTACGGTAAGTGCTGTTGGATTCCCTAATGGAACAGAATGGGAAATTAGAACATACGTTCATATTAACATAGGTAACTAAAAATAAAAGCGATGAAGATTATTAAATATAAAAATGTCAAAAATTTAAGTTTAATTTTATTAACAATAAGCTTGGTCATCAGTTGTGAGCGCGAGATTTCTGATGATGCAGTTGATGCTAGTTTCTCTATGACCGGTGAGGTGTATACTGATTCACCAGTTGGATTAGGAAGCGACTTTTACTTTCCGTATGCAGATTCAAAGTTTACTGCCTTCTCTATCGATAATAATGTTGCATATCAAAGTGCTTCTTCTATACGCATAGATGTGCCTAATGATGATGATCCACTCGGTACGTATGCAGGTGGGATTTTTAGAATAGATGGTGCTGGACGTGATTTAACAGGTTATGATGCTCTAACCTTTTGGGCAAAGGCATCTCAAGGTGTTTCTATTGGAGAAATTGGCTTTGGAGAAGATTTTTTAGAAAATAAATTTATAGCTACTCGTACAAATGTAAGTATTGGAACGGGTTGGGCTAAGTATATTATTCCTATTCCTGATCCTTCAAAATTAACACAAGAACGTGGAGTATTAAGGTATGCCGCAGGTACTCAAGAAACTAATGGATCTGGATACACATTTTGGATTGATGAATTAAGATTTGAGACACTAGGAACTTTAGCACAGGCTAGACCAGTGATATTAGATGGGCAAGATCAATTGGATCAAACATTTATAGGGTCACAATTAACCTTATCTGGTTTATCACAAACGGTTAATTCTGCAAATGGAGATATTTTAGTAATTCCAGCTACTGGTTATTTTGAATTCAATTCTTCAAACCCAACTGTTGCCGCTGTAGATACTCAAGGAAATATAAATGTTATAGGTACGGGAACAACGGTAATAACAGCTTCACTTAGTGGAGTAGATGCTCAAGGTTCATTAACATTAGAATCTTTAGGTAATTTTGTTGCAGCCCCAGTTCCGACTCGTGATCCCACAAATGTTATTTCAATCTTTAGTGATACCTATAATGATGTTCCTGTAGACTATTTTAATGGATTCTTTAATGGCGATGGACAAACGACTTTAGGTGGTGCGCCACCTGCTAATTTCGGTGGTGGACAAGTTATAAATTATACCAATCTAAATTTTGTAGGAATAGGAACATTTTTAAATGTTGCGCCTATTGACGCTACGCAAATGACTCATTTACATGTTGATATTAATGTACAAGAGATGATCGATGCTGGAGATACATTAACATTACAAATTCTTAATGGTGTTCAAACTGCAAATGAAACTTCTGGTTCAAGAGTAATTAATGGTCCTGACTTGATAACTAATGGTTGGGTGAGTTTAGATATCCCTTTGGGAGAGTTTAACGGTTTAGGACAAAGAGATGCTTTAGGGTTGCTGTTCTTTATTTCTAATGGTATTTCTAATATTTATGTGGATAATATTTATTATTATAAAGATGTGGTGTTGCCATCACCTAACGTAGATGATTCAGCAGCTACACAAGTTGCACTACCTATAGGATTTGAGTCATCCCTTACATATAATTTTATAGGGTTTGAAGGAGCTAATTCATCAATCGAGATAAACCCTATGGCAACTGGAATTAATCCAACAACTACAGTAATGAGGTCTATTAAAACAGCAGGTGCTCAGTTTTTTGCTGGTACAGCTCTTGAACTAGATGCTCCTATTGATTTCTCTACTTCGCAAAAATTTAGAATGAAAATTATTTCGCCTAAAGCTGGTATTCCTATCAGGGTTAGATTAGAAAATGCTGGTAATACTGTTGGAATTGAGCTTGATGCCAATACAACTACTCTTAATGAGTGGGAAGAGTTAGAATGGGATTTCAGTTCTTTAAATACAAGCGCAAGTTATGTTAGAGTAGTAGTGTTTTTTGAATTTATACCTAGTCTGGCTGGAGATGGAAGTACTTATTACTTTGATGACATACAAATAGTAAATTAAATATGAGAACGATAATAGAATTTAATAAAATGAAAAATAGATCTCTTAAAGTATTAATGATTTTAACCATTTGTTTTACTGCCTTACATAGCTGTAATCCTGATGAGACACAAGAAGTAACTACACTTAATAATCTTGTATTAGAAGATGAATTTAATATTAATGGAGCTCCAGATCCATTGTTATGGGGATTTGATATAGGTGATGGTAGTGCACAAGGCATCCCTGGTTGGGGAAATAATGAACTACAATACTACACAGACCGCACAGAAAACGTGGTAGTGGAGAATGGTATGCTTAAAATTACTGCACTTCAAGAAAATTTTCAAGGTTCAGGATTTACTTCAGCACGTATACTTACAAAAGGAAAATTTCAGAAAAAATTTGGCCGATTTGAAGCTCGCATGAAGTTACCTTGGGGACAAGGCTTATGGCCTGCTTTCTGGATGCTAGGAGATGATGAAAATGGAGCTGTACAATGGCCAGAAAGAGGTGAAATAGATATCATGGAATACCGTGGTCAACTTCCTACTATTACTAATGCAGCTGTTCACGGTCCTGGGTATTCTGGAGGTGAGGCAATTACAAAATCTTTTGATTTAGTTACAGATCGTTTTGATACTAGCTTCCATGTTTTTGGAATAGAATGGGGACCTGATTATATCAATTACTATGTTGATGATGTTCTTTTTTATCAAGTCACACCTGCTGATGTAACGGGAGAATGGGTTTTTAATGATAGAGAGTTTTATATTTTAATAAATATGGCTGTAGGAGGTTCTTTTGTAGGGTCACCTAATCAAGCCACCGTATTTCCACAAACTATGTATATAGATTATGTACGTGTATACGAGTAAATAATAAAGTAATTAATTAGAATATCTGTAAATATTATGCTTTCGCGAAAGCGTAAAAACATTTGCTACCCATTTTCCAACAATTAAATTGTTCCAGTTAAGAATAACCGAACCAAAGAAATGACCAATAGCGATTTATACCTAGGAGATCAAAAAGCAACCTTTGAAAACAATGAAGTAAAAGGAGAGCTTGTTGATTTTCAAAACGAAAAATATTATAAAATAAGCAATCACGATGCAATGCGCTCATTCTTTATGAGCATAGTAAGTGATTCGAATCACTGGATGTTTATTTCTAGTAATGGTGGACTAAGCGCAGGTCGTAAGAATAGCGACTCAGCACTTTTCCCATATTATACAGATGATAAGATTACAGAATCTAATGACCTTACAGGTAGTAAAACGATCTTTAAAGTTCATTTAGAAGATCGTGATCTAACATGGGAACCTTTCTCAAATAGGTACTCTGGTATTTATAAAATTACTCGCAATCTTTATAAAAATGTGTACGGTAATAAAGTGATTTTTGAAGAGATTAATCACGATTTGCACCTTACATATCGATATTCTTGGAATTCCAGCGATATCTATGGTTTTGTAAAGAAGTCTGAATTCATTAATCATAATGTAGGTTCTGTAAAAGTTACGGTTCTTGACGGTTTACAAAACGTACTTCCTGCAACAGTAGGAGAAGATTTACAAAAAGCATCTAGTAACTTAGTAGACGCATATAAACGTACAGAACTTAAACAAGAAACAGGAATAGGTATTATAGCACTTAGTGCCGTAATTGTGGATAAAGCAGAGCCTAGTGAGGCGCTTAAAGCAAATATAGTATGGTCTATAGGAGTAGATAATCCTAAGTATTTATTATCGAGTCGCCAGTTAGAAAACTTTAGAAGAGGTTTTAAAGTAGACTCAGAAACAGATGTTAAGGCAGAAAAAGGCGCTTATTTTACCATCTCAGAGATAGATGTAAAATCAAATGAGTCAAAGGAATGGTATTTCCTTACAGACGTAAATCAGAATATCGTTTCTATAAACGAAATTTCTAAGCAAATCGAGTCAGATCCCAACCTTATTGATAAGATCAATGCAAATGTTGAGTTAGGTTCTCAAAAACTGATTTCACTTATTGCAGCATCAGATGGCTTACAACTTACTGAAGATACCTTATTAAATAACCGTCACTTTGCAAATACCATGTTCAACATCATGCGTGGTGGAATTTTTGATAACAACTACGTTATTGAAAAAGAAGATTTTGAAGCGTACTTAAAAGCAGCAAACGCATCAACTTACAAAGCCTGTAAAGACTTAATTAAAAACCTGCCATCTCAATTTAATCAAGATATACTAACTAAAATTGCTTACTCAAGTGATAACTCAGATTTTAAGAGGTTAGTTATTGAATACTTGCCATTAAAATTTAGTAGAAGACATGGAGATCCTAGTCGTCCATGGAATAAGTTCTCCATTAACACACGTAGTGAAGTGGATGGATCAAAAATCCTGGATTATGAAGGGAACTGGCGAGATATTTTCCAGAATTGGGAAGCACTAGCACATTCTTATCCAGAGTTTATAGATGGAATGATTCACAAGTTCTTAAACGCAACCACATTTGACGGTTATAATCCTTATCGAGTAACTAAAGGTGGCTTTGATTGGGAAGTAATAGAAGAAGATGATCCATGGTCATACATAGGTTATTGGGGTGATCACCAAATCATTTACCTACTTAAATTCTTAGAATTCATAAACGATTATTATCCAGGTAAATTAGATAGCTTCTTAAATGAAGATCTGTTTGTTTATGCAAACGTTCCTTATAAAATTAAGGAATATGCAGATATATTAGAGAATCCTAAGGATACTATAGATTTTGATTACCGTTTACAAGAAATAATTGAAGAAAGAAGAGAACAAATAGGAGCAGATGGAGCCTTGTTGAGAGATATATCAGGTCATATTTACAAAGTAAATTTAGTAGAAAAATTACTAGCTACCGTTCTTGCAAAAGTATCTAACCTTATCCCTGAAGCTGGAATATGGTTAAACACACAACGTCCAGAATGGAACGATGCAAATAACGCATTAGTAGGTAACGGAGTTTCTATGGTAACACTTTATTATCTAAGACGTTTCTTAAACTACTTCAATGATTTTATTAAAAATGCAGACTTTGACACGACAGCAGTTTCTGAAGAATTAGAAACATTTTTTATAGGAGTGAGCAAGACTCTAGTAGATCATCAAGGATTACTTGAAGGATCTATGAATGATACACAACGTAGAGCAATTCTAGATGGTGTATCACAACCAGCAAGTGATTATAGAGCTGGAATTTACAGCGAGAACTTCTCAGGTAAGAAACAAGCTATTTCAAAAACTAGCTTACTAGAATTTATAGAAACTACTTTAAAGTACTTAGATCACAGTATAGATGCAAATAAACGTGCAGATGGTATGTACCATGCCTATAACCTAATGACTTTAGAAGATAATCGAGACGTGAGTGTTTCTTATTTATCAGAAATGTTAGAAGGCCAGGTGGCAGCTTTAAGCTCTGGTTATTTGTCCTCTGAGCAAGCTCTAGAGGTAATGGATGGATTAAAATCTAGCGCATTATTCAGAGAAGATCAGTACAGTTATATATTGTACCCTAATAAAGATTTACCAGGTTTTGAAGACAAGAATATCATTCCTCAAGAACTGATTGCAAAATCTCAATTATTACAGCAGTTACTTAAAGATGGTAATACACAAATAGTCGTTCAAGATAACACTGGAGATTATCACTTTAATGCCAACTTTAATAATGTAAGCAGCCTTAAAAAAGCCTTGAAAAATTTGTCTCAAGTAACTTACGAAGCTTTAATTACTAAAGAACAAAAACAACTTGAAAAAACCTTTGAAGCAGTTTTTAATCATAAAGCCTTTACAGGTAGATCGGGAACATTCTTTGGTTATGAAGGATTAGGTTCTATATACTGGCACATGGTTTCTAAGCTATTACTAGCGGTACAAGAATGTTGTTTAAAAGCAGTAAATGAAGGTGCGAGTGATGAGGTAATAGGAAGAATGTTTGATCATTACTTTGAGATTCAGGCAGGTATAGGAGCGCACAAATCACCAGAATTATACGGTGCTGTTCCTACAGATCCATATTCCCATACGCCAGGCACAAAAGGAGCACAACAACCAGGAATGACGGGACAGGTGAAGGAAGATATTTTGAGTCGTTTTGGCGAGCTGGGTCTTGTGGTAACTAACGGTATGCTTTCTTTTAAGCCTAGTCTATTGCGCGAGCAGGAGTTCTTGAAAAAAACAAAAGACTTTAACTATATAGATGTGAATCAAAACAAGCAGTCTATGTCTGTTAAAGCTGGTTCATTAGCATTTACTTACTGTCAAGTGCCTGTTGTTTATACACAGAGTGATCAAGAAACCGTACTAGTCACTTTTACAGATGGTAAAATGATAGCTTTTGATCAATTAAGACTGGATAAAGCGGTTAGTGATCAGTTATTTCAACGTACCAATTCTGTGAAATATATAGAAGTGCAAATTAATAAATAAACAATTTAGATTGTTGTCGGTCTCGCTTTCGCGGAAGCGTAACACACAACAATATTAAATTTTAAAACGAGCTATGAAATTTCAAACAACATCTTTTGTAATCATGCTGTTGCTACTAGTAACAGCATGTAAAGATGGGAAAGAAACAAAACAGCCTGTATTAACAGTAACCGAAGCTAAATCAATGACAGCAAGAGATATCTTATCAAATCCCGATTACCTCGCCATTTCTTATGGTGGTTATCGTGGTACTTCTAGAGATCAACAACCATCAATGAGTCAAATCAAAGATGACATGAAGATTCTTGCTGCAATGAACGTAAAGGTTTTACGTACTTATAATATGCAATTGCCTATGGCGACTAATGTTGTAAAGGCAATAGATGAGCTTAAGAAAGAAGAGCCAGGCTTTGAAATGTACGTGATGCTAGGCGCATGGATAGATTGTAAAAATGCCTGGACTGGTATGGAGCCAAACCATAGCATAGAAAGTGAAAAAAATGCTGCCGAAATGGATCGCGCAATTTTTCTAGCTCAGAGATATCCAGATATCATTAAAGTCATAGCTGTAGGAAATGAGGCCATGGTAAAATGGGCAGCGACATATTATGTGCAACCAGCCGTCATCCTCAAATGGGTGAATCATCTTCAAGGACTAAAGAAAGAAGGAGCTTTATCTAAAGATTTGTGGATTACCAGTTCAGACAACTTTGCTTCATGGGGCGGCGGTGAAGATATTTACCACACACCAGAACTTAATAAGCTAATCAAAGCAGTAGACTATATCTCCATGCATACGTATCCTATGCATGATACACATTACAATCCAGTTTTTTGGGGGAATTCTCCTGAAGAAAAAGAGTTAACTAAAGAACAAAAAGTAGAGAAATCCATAGAGCGCTCTGTGAGTTATGCGATGGATCAATACAATCGTGTTTATGAGTATATGAAATCAATAGGCGTTGATAAACCTATTCACATAGGAGAAACAGGTTGGGCAACTTATTCTAGTGGTTTATACGGTAACAATGGCTCACAAGCTACAGATGAGTATAAATCTGGTCGTTATTACAAGTTAATGAGAGAATGGACTAGAAAGAATAACATCTCTTGTTTTTATTTTGAGGCTTTTGATGAGCAATGGAAAGATGCTTCAAATCCACAAGGATCAGAGAATCATTTTGGGCTTTTTACTATAAATGGAAAAGCAAAATATGGTCTATGGAATTTAGTAGATGATAATGCTTTTGAAGGCTTGACAAGAAATGGGAAACCTATTTCTAAAACCTATGATGGTAATAAAGAACAGCTACTTAAAGCCGTAAAATTACCACCTGTTAAATCAAACTTTAAAGGATATGAATAGATGGAAAAGCATACAGTCCTGTTTACTACTAGTCGTTATAATAACCGCAACTATGAGTTGTAAAGAAGAACAAAAAACACTTGAGGTTGAGGTCTATGAGACATCTGCAGCAGGAAATAATTTAACTCGTGTAATGCCTTTTCAGGTAAAAGACAGCACTACGGTTATTACTATAAACGATAGCATTACATTCCAGAAAATCACTGGTTTCGGTGGCGCATTTACAGAAAGCTCTGCTTATTTACTAAATCGATTGAGTAAAAAGAATCGCGATACTATTCTAGAGGCATACTTCTCAAAAGAAGGTGCAAACTATTCTCTAACACGCACGCATATGAACAGTTGTGATTTTTCTTTATCACAATATTCTTATTCTCCAGTAGTAGATGATGTGGAGCTAGAACACTTCACCATTGAAGAAGATCAAGATGATTTAATTCCTATGATTAAGGACGCAATGGCAGTGTCTGATGATGGATTTAAAATATTTGCCTCGCCATGGACAGCGGCGCCATGGATGAAAGATAATAACCAATGGGTAGGTGGGAAATTATTACCTAAGTACTATGACACTTGGGCATTGTTTTTTTCAAAATATACAACAGCTTATGAGGCCGAAGGTATTCCTATATGGGGCTTTACCGTAGAAAATGAACCTCACGGTAATGGGAATAATTGGGAAAGCATGCATTACTCGCCACAAGAGATGACAGACTTTGTCCAGCACCATCTAGGTCCTAAGTTAGAAAAAGATGGTTACGGCGATAAAAT
>JALZUY010000047.1 GCA_023301395.1 Nonlabens sp. | reverse complement strand
TACCGCTAGAAACATATGGTTTTGTGGCGACTATGCCGCCATCTGCCCATTGAGACATACCGCGCGTATTTGTGATTTCTACCCATTCTATAGCGTCTATATAAATTCCTAAATACCATTCATCTACATAGCTGGGCTCAGTCATAGTGAGTAATGCATAGTTTCCAGTAATCATTAATCGCTGGATATGATGTGCATATGCATTATCTAGAGAGTTATTAATCGAGTGGCTCAGGCAATTCATTTTAGTTTTGCCAGTCCAGTAAAAGTCAGCTAATTTATTCTTGTTTTCTAATTGATTTTGTGTTTGATAACTAGGCATTTCTTTCCAGTAAATACCGCGCATAAATTCGCGCCATCCTAGAATTTGTCTTATAAAACCTTCTATTTGAGAAATGTCTATTTGTGGTTTCTCGCTGTTGCGGAAGCGTATTAAAACAGTCTCAATAACTTCTCGAGGACTCAGTAGTTTACAGTTCATTGCAAAACTTAATCTACTGTGATACAAGAACTCTTGATCTGTATGCATCGCATCTTGATAGGTGCCGAATTCTACTAACAAATTCTCACAGAAGTAGTTCAAAACATCAAGTCCATCTTGTCTAGTGGTAGGCCAGTTGAAGTTCTTTTCATCGATGCGACCTATGGTTTTTGTGCCTTCCTTTTTGAGGAGTTCAACTATGGTAGTGACGTCTTTTTTAAAACCGCGCTCGTGTGGTATTTCAGTTTCTCCTTTCCACTGGTTGCGATTGCTCTGGTCATAATTCCATTTTCCACCTTCAGGTTCTCCATCACTATCTATTATAAAGTCGTGCTTCTTGCGCATATCGCGGTAGAAATACTCCATAGTCATGCGCTTCTTTCCTTCAAAGAATTTCTCTACGTCTTTTCTTCTAGTAAAGAAATGCTCCGTATCATAACCTTGCCATTCTATATCTAGAGATTTACAAAATTCTTTGAGCTGTTGGTCAAGCCTGTACTCGTCTGGTGCGAGGTATTCAAATTTTTCAATTTTATGATCCTTGATGATTTGTTTGAGATTTTTTACTAAATTTTGAGTGTTCTTATGATCATCAAGATTATAATAAATGCTGTTCCAACCTCGATCGTTAATCCACTCATTAAAACTGCGCATGGCCATAAAGAATGCAACCACTTTTTGTATGTGGTGTGTTACATAATCTGTTTCCTGGCGCATCTCTGCCATGAAATAAGTGTGGTTTTCTTGGTCGTCATTAAACCATGAGTGTTTATGATTAAGTTGATCGCCTAGTATGAGTCTTAATGTTTTCATCTTTTTTTAATCTTGTCAAGCCGTTGCATAGCGGATTTGCTTTATTCTATCTAGATGCTTTTTGAAATTTAAACGTAAATCAAAACTTAAATTTAAAAACTCTAAACTTTTAAATTTTTCTATTTATTCAAACCTGTGAGGTTGCCTTTCATTTTTCATTCTTTAATTTCAAAGTTTTTTCAACGGCGAAACTTCACAGGTTAAGCAGTCGTGTTTTTTTAATTAAAAAACGAATTCAAATCCTAGTTCAATTCCCAGCTAGATTCTTGCGTGCTCAGGAATTGGTTTAAAACAATTCATCCTGCAACCACAATCTTTGAAATTTTCCATCACTATCATATCTGCTGGCTTGCAGCTGGATATTAAAGGTTCTGTTTCTGGGGTCATTTCCCACGCCGCTGTTGTACATCCAGTTTCCATAGTTAGAATGCACGTCATAATCTATTAAGATATGTTCAAAGTAAGCTGCTCCTATACGCCAGTCTTGTTCTTTATGCATGGACCAGTAGCTAGCAACATTTTGTCTACCGCGATTACTCATCCATCCAGTAGCTGCAAGTTCTTTCATATTTGCATTTACAAATCGTTCCTGTGTTTCTCCATTTATCCATTTTACAAGTTCATCCTGATTGGTTTTCCACTCGTAATCTTTTTCAAGAATACCGCCTAGTTTGAAGATGTTGTTTCCATTCTTTAAAGAAACATATTTAAAGAAATCTCTCCATATAAGTTCAAAAATGAGCCAGTAGGTGTCTTGGTTTTTCTTCACTTCTTTTTCAAAACTCTGAACTTCATAATAAATCTCACGAGTACTAATGGAACCTATAGTAAGCCATGCACTTAGTTTACAACTATAATCTATGCCTACTAATCCATTTCTAGTTTTTTTATAGTATTGAAGCTTTCCAGTTTCCCAGAAGTAATGATTAAGCCTTTCCCATGCTGCAGTAGCGCCACCTTTCCATGGGAACGCACTGCGGTGGTCTTTTTCAAAGCTTTCTAGTCCTAATTCTTTTAAGCTAGGAATAGTAGTTTGCGTAACCTGTGGTGTTACTTGCCCATAGCCTTTAATATCAACTAGAGGTCTAACCTGAGATTCTTTCTCACACTTCTTACGGAATTGTGTGAAAACGGTTGGCATTTCTTGAAAAGTAGAGTATGGAGCATCATCTGGGTGAAAAAGGAACTGGTCGTAAGTCCTGTGTCCTCGTGGCTTATTATCTAATTTCTCTAGTGCTGTTCCCAGTAATTTTTCTTGATCAGTTTCATCACGAGTCCATTCTTTTTGCAAATAGATGTCTGTGATCTTGTGTTCCTTTATAAGAGCTGGAAATACCTGTGCTGGTGATGAACTATAAACTAATAAAGGAATACCGTGCGCCGCCAGTTGTTCTCTTAAATCTTCAATAGCTTCTCTTATAAATTGAGCTCTGAATTTTCCTGTTTTACTAAAAGGCAATTCCATATCTATATCCAGCCCAAAATCACTCACCTGATAATAAGCAGGATCGAAGCAATAAACCCCTATTACGTTACCATCATTGTTACAAGCTTTTTTAAGACTTTGATTATCGGTTATTCTTAAATCATTTCTAAACCAGACTAGGTTGCTCATGTTTTACTCTATTGAAATCTAATTACTTAAACTTAAACTTAAA
>JALZUY010000046.1 GCA_023301395.1 Nonlabens sp. | reverse complement strand
TAATTATCCTTATTAAGTTTGCGTAATTAGTAATTTATGAAACAGTTATTTTTTCTATTCTTATGTATCGCGCACATATCTATGGCGCAAGAAATTGCCGTATTAAAATATAACGGTGGCGGCGACTGGTATTCAAACCCTACCGCTCTGATCAATTTAGTCAATTATTGTAATGAGGAAATAGGGACTACCTTAAGTGATGACATAGTTACTGTTGAAGCCAGCAGCGTAGATATTTTTCAATACCCATTTATTCATATGACTGGCCATGGTAATGTAGTATTTAATGAAGACGACATAGAAAATCTAAAAAACTACTTGCTTAGCGGTGGTTTTTTACACATAGATGATAATTATGGGATGCGTCCTTATCTTGAAAAAGAACTTATTAAATTATTTCCAGATAAAGAATTAATTGAATTACCAGCAAATCATGAGATATTTAATAATCATGTAATCTTTTCTCAAGGATTACCAAAAATTCATGAACATGATGGAGAGCGACCACAAGCTCTCGGTATTTTTCATGAAGGTAGATTAGTTTTACTATTCACAGTAGAATCAGATCTAGGTGATGGATGGGAAAGTCCAGAAGTTCATAACGATCCTCCATCTCTACGCAAGAAAGCTCTTGATATGGGAGCAAATATTATTAAATATGTATTTACTAATTAAAATATGTCTACACCTGCTGTTAATTCAAAATCTATCGCCTACGGTATTCTAAGAGCTCTTCTCATAATAGGTGGTATTATAACCTTACTCTGGTTTATTTGGAAAGTACAATCTGTAATTCTATATATAGGAATCGCAGCTGTTATTTCCCTAGTAGGTAGACCTCTTGTATTATTCTTAAGAGATCGTCTTAAATTTCACAATACACTTGCAGTAATCATCACGATTATATTAATACTGGGTATACTAGCTGGCGTAACTTATATGATCATCCCTATTGTCCTAGAACAAGGAGAAAATCTAGGTCGTATTGATATTGATGAAGTTAAGGGAAATCTTGAGGTATTAAACACTCAAATAAGTGAATATTTTGGTATAAAAAGAGTAAACATCTATGAACGATTTAAAGGTTTAGAATATGTTCAAAATTTTGACATGAAAATTATTCCTCAATTTGTAAATGGAATATTTGGTACGTTAGGAAATATTATGATAGGTCTTTTTTCAATTGTATTTATTGCATTTTTCCTTCTTAAAGACAGTCGTTTACTAGTGGAAGGTGTTCTCGTATTCTCAAAAAAAGAAACCGAAGGTCAATTTCTCAAAGCATTCAATAAAATTAAGAAACTATTATCTCGATACTTTATAGGACTTATACTCCAGATATTTATATTATTTATTCTTTACAGTATTATACTCCTTATTGTAGGTGTTGAAAATGCGCTCATTATTGCATTTTTCTGTGCGCTATTAAATCTTATTCCATATTTAGGTCCAGCAATAGGCGCCTTCTTAATGATGGGCTTTGCGATAAGTGATAATCTAGGGGCAGATTTTACAGAAACAATACTTCCTAAACTTATAATCATAACCATAGGTTATACTTTAGTTCAATTGATTGATAATTTTGCAAACCAACCATTGATATTTGGTAAAAGCGTAAAATCTCATCCACTTGAAATATTTATTATCATATTGATTGCTGGATTACTTTTCGGTGTGATAGGTTTAGTACTAGCTGTACCTACTTACACTGCGATTAAAGTGATTTCTAAAGAGTTTTTGAGCGAGTATAAAATCGTGCAGAAACTTACACGCAATCTATAGATGAATTTATCGTTGCTAGAGCATGTCGTACGTGATTATTTAATGGAGCATCTCCATGAAAATGCGGCATCTTTTCTTCTTAAATCACATCCGTTTGAGTCGATAAGTTCTCCAGAACTTGCTCAACAACTCATAGGTTTTCAAAAAGCACGCAGTAAATTCCCGTTACTTTTTGAGAACTATCAAGTCATTTTCCCGCCTAAAGTAAATCTAGAACAAACCAGCTCCTGGTCCACAGCCGTTTATAAAGCTAATCTTTTTCAAGGAAACAAAATGATGGATTTAACTGGCGGATTTGGTATTGATGTTTCTGCTTTTGCTAAAAAGTATAATGACACAACTCACGTAGAACTTAATTCTACACTGCAAGAACTAGCCGCTCAGTCATTTCTAGCACAAGGATTAACCACAAAGAGTTTTTCCGGTAACGGCATAGAAATTCTTAAAACAGCAGGCAGCGATTATGATTTAATATATCTAGATCCTAGTCGTAAAACAGCTGCAAAAACTAAGGCTATTTTACTGGAAGACTATGAACCTAACGTGATTGAAAATCTAGATCTGCTTCTAGAAAAAAGTAAACTTGTGATGATTAAAACATCGCCTATGCTGGACATCACCGCAGGATTAAAACAACTCCACAGCGTAAGTGGTATTCACATAGTTGCCCTTAAAAACGAAGTCAAAGAACTGCTCTGGATTCTAGAAAAAGAAGCTAGTGAAGTAAGCGTTCATTGTGTGAATCTAGAAAGTGAGCAACCAGATCTTTCTTTTCTATGGAACAATAAAGCTACTATAAAAATAAGTGAACCACTCACCTATCTCTATGAGCCTAATGCTGCTGTGATGAAGTCACAAGCTTTTGGTTTTATATGTGAGCAATATGACCTTTCAAAAATTGATCAAGACGCGCATCTTTTCACTAGTAAGAATCGTATTGATTTCCCAGGAAGAACCTTTCTTGTAGAAGAGCTCAAAGCTTATAAGCCTAAAGATATTAAACGCTCTTATGGTAAAAGTCATCGTGCTGTTGTGGTAAGAAGCTTTCGCGAAAGCGTGTACCAACTAAGAAAGAAATACCAACTCAAAGAACACGAGACCGACTATCTTTTCTTCACCAGTTCTATGGGAAAACCAGTTGTAATCCAAGCAAAGAAATTATAACTTGCTAGAATGAAAAATCTAGTGATATTAACTGGCGCTGGTGTAAGTGCCGAGAGTGGAATCTCAACTTTCAGAGACTCTGGAGGATTATGGGAAGGACACGACGTTATGGAAGTCGCATCGCCACAAGGATTTGCGGCAAATCCAGAACTAGTTCTCAATTTTTACAACTTGCGTAGAGCACAATTAAAAGAAGTAGAACCTAATCATGCACATCACTGTATTGCAGCAATGGAACGCAATTTTAAGGTAAACGTGATTACTCAAAATGTAGATGATTTACACGAGCGCGCTGGTTCTAGCAACATATTACACTTGCACGGCGAGTTGCGCAAAGTGCGCAGCAGCAAGAACTATATAGACCAGAAACACTGGGAAGAAGATATTCACCTAGGAGATTTATGCGATGCTGGATCACAGTTGCGACCACATATTGTATGGTTTGGCGAGGAAGTTCCAGCGATGGATCAAGCCATTGAAATCACCGCAAAGGCAGATATCCTACTCATAGTAGGAACATCACTCCAAGTATATCCAGCTGCTGGATTAAAAGATTATGCCCCACAAGATTGTCCTATATATTTTGTAGATCCTCATCCATCGCTAGAAAGTCATGGCAAACTTCAAGTAATTGTTGAAAATGCTAGTACTGGCGTTCAAAAAGTGGCTGATTTGTTGAACCTATTACCATAATGAAAAAGATACTATTCCTATTAATCGCAGTTCTTATAATAAGCTGTAATGAGTTGAAAAAAGAAACTCCTATTGTAAAGGAAAAAACCGATTCTGTAATTCAAAAAATAGAACCCGTTATTGAACAAGAACCAGCACCTTCTATAATCTATCAAGATACTACATCACATCTAAATCGTTATAAAGTGAAACTTGAGAATTCTAAATATTTGTTCTCGATAACAGAAATGCAACAAATAGAATTTGATAGAATCAACTTATTAAGCACTAACCAGCGATTTCACCTTGAAAGAGAACGAAAACTCAAGAATGAAATTCTTAAAATTTGTGAAGACGTTTTACTTATAAGCTCTTTTAAATTTAAAGGTCAAGTAACAATAAGTTCTAATACTTATCCTAGAGGATCTATGACGGAATATATTTATCCCAATAAAGAAATGGCTAAAAAGTCATTTGACAAATTAATGAACTTTAAACAAAAACATAGAAGTTATTGGGAAATGAAGGTTGACGTAAAATGCCCTTCAAAAATGATTCTAAAAGACAACCGTATTTATCATATCATCACTGGTGGCTGGTTTATGATGGGTATGGAACATGAAATTGCAACGATAATGTTTGAATAAAACTCAAATTTTATTAATTTTATAGAAGACAATTGATTATGAAACATATAATTCTATTACTAGCCATAGTTGCACTTATATCCTGTAAACCAAAGCAAGGAATTGCAAAAGAATTTCGTAGTAAAGAATCTTTTTTGTGGACTATTATATTATCTAATGGACCACAAGAAGACGCCATTAAAATGACACAAACTAGATACATATTTTTAACTAATAGTGATGATAAAGATTCACTATGCAATGGATCTAGTTTAATTAGTGAAACAGCATACAAAGAATTCTCACGCAACGACCATACTATTGAAAAACCCGTATGGTCTACAAGAGATAAAAATGTTACAACTTTAAAGGCTAGACAAATACTAGATATTGCATGTGGAAATGAGGACGCTACTTTCGGTAGAGGTTCAGTAACTAAATTTCCTATGACAATAAGTCAATATTCCGAATTCCAAGAAGCCTTAAAATAAATTGACTTCCATCCAACTCAAATCAGAGCTTAAAAATCTTAAAGCCTACAAAGCCGAAAGAGTACGTCTCGGCACAGCTGCTGTTAGTTACAATATACTGTCAGAGCTTATCGAGTTATGCCGTCCAGAAAGTGGAGTCTCTCACCAAGCCTGCTGGAGTCTAGAGCAATCCTTTTTACTGCACGAGGAATCCTGTTATCCTTTCTTGAATGAAATCGCGGCTTTATATGAGCTGGATATCAACTCATCGGGCATGAGAGCTCTTTGTAAAATATCGACTATTCTATCAAAAAAATATTACAATAAGAATGTAACCATTGTCAAAGAACTATTAACTAAACCTTCTCGAGAAAGTATGGTAGAAGGCTGTTTTCAAGAATTTATCTCTACAGATAAAACAGCAAATATGGCTTATGCCGTTTATTCGCTTTATGAACTAGGCAAAGAGTTTGACTGGAT
>JALZUY010000045.1 GCA_023301395.1 Nonlabens sp. | reverse complement strand
GTCCTGATCCAGATTCTGATGGCGATGGTGTTGTAGATAGTAAAGACAAATGTAAAATGGTTGCAGGTCCTGCTTCAAACAACGGTTGTCCTGAAATTAAAGATAGAGATAAAGATGGTGTAGTAGATGCTGAAGATAAATGTCCAGATACTCCAGGTCTTGCATCTCTTGCAGGTTGTCCTAAGCCAGCTGCTCCAACAGCTCAAGAACAAGCTCAATTAAATGCTTATGCTAAAACAATTTTGTTTGACACATCTAAGTCTACAATAAAAGCTGAATCTGCAAAAGTTCTTTCTGACATTACTGTGATTCTTAAAAAATACCCATCTGCTAAATTTACAATTGATGGGCATACTGATAGTGTAGGTTCTGCACCTTCTAACCAGAGATTATCTAATTCTCGTGCAAATGAAGTTAAGAACTACTTAATTAGTAATGGTATTGCAGCTTCAAGATTATCTTCAACTGGATACGGAGAAGCTCGTCCAGTTAGTGATAACAAAACGAAAGCAGGCCGTAAACTTAACAGACGTGTAGAAATCAACTTAGTTAACTAATTGATTTTTTAAAATAGTAAAAGCGCCACTTCACAGTGGCGCTTTTTTTATGTCTAATTTTTTGAGTATCACAATGAATCAGATATCTTGTACCTATGAAAACTTTCCTACATACGGTTACTGAAGATCTTGAAAACAAAGGCTATAAACTTAATGAATGTACCTATGTAGTTCCCAGTAAACGTGTGGCTACGTTTTTAAACAAAGTAATTGCTAGTACTACTTCAAAACCAATATTTGAACCTGTAATTTATAGTGTTGAAGATTATATAAGTCATATTGCCCAAGTAGAAATAGCGGCAGATATAGATCTATTATTTGATTTCTACAACAGTTATTGCAAAATTGAATCTGAGGAAGATATAGACTCTATCGATGAGTTTATTACCTGGGCTCCTACTATACTCAAAGATTTTAATGAAATAGATCGTTTTCTTATAGAACCACAAGAGTTTTTTAATTTCCTAGGGAATCTTAAAGATCTTGAGAAAGATCATTGGTCCATATTAGAGCCTAAAACTGAAATGGTTCAAAAATACCTTCATTTTTGGAAAAAATTAGAATCATACTACTACCAATTTACAGAAGATTGCTTAAAGAATAAAGTTGTTTATCAAGGGCTAGCATATCGCTTAGCTCATGAACAGGCAGAAAAAAAAATAAGCGACTACACTAAAGAGAATCCTATAATATTCCTAGGTTTAAATGCTCTAAATAAGTCTGAAGAAGAAATAATTAAGGTGTTTTTAGATAGTGATCACAGCCATGTTTATTGGGACACTGATTCCTATTTCCAAGAAAACAATTATCATGAAGCTGGACGTTTTTTAAGAAAATACAAAAAAGAATGGTCCTATTATCAAGACAATCTATTTTCAATAAATTCAGATGATTTTATAAAAGAGAAAGAAATAAAAATAGTTGGGACCTCTGGATCCATAGCCATGGCTCAAGTAGCAGGGAATCTTATTCAAGACTTACTTGATAAGAAGATTAGTTTAGATAAAACAGCACTCGTTCTAGCAGACGAAGCATTATTATTACCTGTATTAAGTGCAGTCCCGGAGGTTATAAAATATCTTAATATTACGATGGGACTCACATTAGACAAGACACCATTAGCTAGTTTTTTCAATCATTTGATTTCTTTAAAAACCAGTTATAACGAGCATGGGTTTTATTATAAAAATGTCGTTCATATTCTAGAGTCCCATTTTGCAACTATTATTGATAAAGAAAGTTCACAAAATCTACTGAAAGAAATCCACAAGGAGAATATGGTATTCCTACCATTGAACTATCAACTCAATGAGAACACATCTGGTTTTTTAAATAAATTATTCCTTCCTGTTTCAACTGCCACGGATTTAATTAATTTTATCGATAGTATAGCTCAACTACTTAAAGTAAAACTTAGTGAAGATAATGATCGTAGACTGGAACTAGAGCAGCTACTAGGAATCAATAGTGTTATTGAGCAACTCTCAACAACGGCACAAACACAAAGTCAAGTTACAGATATAAAAACAATACACTTTCTTTTCAAACAATTACTACCACAAAGGAAACTAGACTTTATAGGTGAACCGATTAATGGCCTTCAAGTTATGGGGTTACTAGAAACTAGAGCGCTAGATTACGAGCATATTATTATGCTTTCTGTTAATGAAGGTGTTTTACCAGCTGGGAAATCTACTGCATCTTACATTCCATATGATATGAAGGTTAAGTTTGGATTACCAACATACTCCGATAAAGACAGCGTGTATGCGTATCACTTTTACAGACTTTTACAGCGTTGTAAAACAGCTCATCTTATCTACAATTCTGAACCAGACAGTTTAGGCGGTGGAGAAAAAAGCAGATTCTTAATGCAGTTAGAGAGTAATGAGATAAAAGCTCACCATTTGAAGAACACACTTTTTGCAAATAAAATAAAAACATCACAAACACCAGTTCTAGAAATTCCTAAAGATGATTTCTATTTCAATAGACTTTCACAGATAGCACAGTCTGGCTTTTCCCCATCTAGTATAACAAGCTATATCTACAACCCCATCGATTTTTATCGCAATAAAATTTTAAAAATTAATGAGGTAGAAGAAATGGAAGAAGACATGGCAGCAAATACTATGGGAACAATGATTCATAAAGCTTTAGAATCATTATATCTACCATATCTTAATCAAGTTCTAGATTTGAATCATATCAAAAATATGAGAGAAAAAATTGATCTCAGCATTCATAAATCATATCTAGAAAGTTATAAAACTACTAACGAGCCTCAAGGAAAAAACACTATCATGTATGAGGTTGCAAAACATTACGTAAATAAAATGTTAACACATGATGCTGATTTAATTAAAGAAGAAAATGAACTTATCATTAAAGGACTAGAAATACGTTATGAAACACACATAAATATTGAATCTATAGGCAAAGTAAAACTACATGGTGAAGTGGATCGTATAGACCAATTAAATGGTGTCTTACGCATTATAGATTATAAATCAGGTAAAGTTGAATCTAAAAATGTTGGACTCAATAAGGATGGTTATGATGAACTAATTGAAACGTATGAAAAATCCAAAGCTTTTCAAGTACTCATGTATGCTTATTTATATTCAAAGAACAATCCCTTTACAGAATGTAGCCCTGGAATAATAAGTTTCAAAAATTTTAAAGCAGGTTTTAA
>JALZUY010000044.1 GCA_023301395.1 Nonlabens sp. | reverse complement strand
AGTGGTTTGAAATAGAGCTCGAAGAAGAAAAAGCAAATTGGTTAATGGAGCAATTACAGTTATCAATTCCTCAAGAAAAACCAATGACTTATGGAACGATGAAATCGAGTTTTGAAGAACACTGGGAACACTTTGATGGGTTTTGGTTTTCAAATCCTATAGAGGAATTAAAGACAAATGGGTTTTTAATCTTATAAATCTATCCGTTCAAAGTTTTGACCCTATAATTTATTGACAGCAAAATAGTTTTATACTATTTTGTAGGCATGAAAAGAAATTTAAACGACAAGTATCTCTTGATACTTGTGTTATTGTTGGTAGGGTCGACAATAACAACTGCACAGGATGGCTTAAACAGTATTCCAGTTTCAGAAACGCAATCAGAAAATGGTGCGTATAAAATAAAATCAATAGCATTTAATAATACGCCTGGTAATATAGATGGTGTTTCTTATGTCTTTAAAGGCGAGCAACAATTGTATCAAATACCGCGTTCGTTTGATATGCTATTAGATAATAGTACACGCATTGTACTTTCTAACGATGGAAAAATAGTAGTGTATTATCAGAACAAGAAATATCGTCCAGAAAAGGAATTTGATAACGTTGTGATTTATAAGGAAGGTGTGCTCTTTGGTAGTTTTACCACACAACAATATGTAGATTGTAACGATAAGGAAAATAGTTGCACTGTTCTCTTCAACAACTACGACTCTGTAATCGATTATAAAAGAAGTAATTATGGAAAGTCTGATTATAAAAAGGTTTTGCGCAGTATGGACGAGGATACCGAATGGCTCCATAATAAAATGCTGGTTTTAAAAGACAATATTATTTACACAGTAAGTGGTGAGAAAAAGATTAGTGTTCTACATATCAACGATCAGATACTAGAAAAGAATGTAGATTTTGATAAATTATATCCGTTTATAAAAGATTTTAAAAGTCCCAAAACCGAAATTCTAAACGTTCCTAAAACGAGAATAACTATCGATCAGTTTGTAGAGCAATCATCTAGTGAGACCTTGAATAGACTATTAGAACGTAAGTATAATTTGAAATCTGTTTCAAAAAACGATAAAAAATCTATAAAGGAATTTCAATTATATCATGTAGCTATGACTGGATACATGACTCGTTTTGGCTTTTTTGAAATTTCAACAATCCATTTAGATGCTCAATTTGATAAGGAAGATCTAATTGCATATATAGATGAAATTCAATTTGAACCATCTACAATTGATAATGTGTTGCCTAAACAATACTTCAGCTATTATGGAATGGCTTATCGTGATGCAAATGACAATGCTTCACGAGATGAAAAAATAGCACATGATCAAGCCGTTGTAGCCGAAAAAGAAAGAAGAAAAGAGTTAGATAGTATTAATGGTGTTTATATTCCTAGAACTATGGAAGAAGCACTCGTAAAACTTGACAAAGTAATGCCAGATAAAGAACGTCAAATTCTAGTCACATTAGAAAATCAACCAGATAAGTATAACTCAGATGCTGGTGGATTAGGGAAATGGATACGCACAAACTGGGGAATTATTGAAGGTTCAAGATTACAAATTTATTTTAACGAGCGTAATCTTTATGACCCTAAGGAGATTTCAAATGTTATAGTCACTCAATACATAAAGTATTTAAAGAAAGAGACTCAAGTTGCTCGAAATTGGGAACGAACACACCCTAGAATTTAGCACAAAAAAAAAGAGAGGACTTCTCCTCTCTTTTTAAGCGATCTCCACCGCTTTATTTTAATAAACAACGTTTGTATTTCAAAGACTTTGCTTATTTACTTAAACCGTGTCAAATATACAGCGATGTTTAAAGTACAAGCAGTTTATCATTGCTTTTTAACGAACACAACATCGATTAAATGCTAAAAGTCTGAAAAACAGTATTCTAAAAATGAACTAAGAATGTCGTTCATCGATCCACTACTTACCGTTCATCTCTATTTATTACAGATCACCTTTATTTTCTTACAATATTAAAGCTAGATATGCGATTATTACCAGCTAAGTAACCGTTAGTCGAATTCACCATTTGAGCCGTATAAAATCCTTCATCACTTAATTTTTTCCACGTAGCACCTTGATCTTTACTCCACCATATTCCTTGAGAGCCTACCGCAAGTAATTCTTTTCCATTAGTCTCAGGAATAAATATGATATCACTGCAATAGCCAGGTCCTTCTCCATTTGACAATAAATTCCATGATTCACCACCATTATATGTAATTGCTTTGTTGTACTTATTATCATCCTTATTATTCCAGTCACCACCCATTATTACACCTAAATTCTTATCATAAAAATCTATGGCATAAATTCCAGTCATTTCTCCACCAGCAATAAAAGGAGTGTTATATACTTGCCACGTTGAACCTCTATCATTACTATACATTACACGAGCCATAGCTCCACCAGTAGCAAGCCATACATCGTCACCTAAAATTTTAATATTTGAATTACTAGCCGCAAATGCAGCTTCACCAGGAATATAATCTGGCATTTCTGTACATTGTAATTTCCCCCATGTTTCACCACCATCATAGGTCTTAATAACTGAGAAACATCCACCCATAGGATCGCCCATTGCAATTCCTTCATCGTCATTCCAAAATTTCATTGAATCATAGAAAACACGTTCTTCGACCTCAGAATACACTAATTCAACAGCTTCATCTTCTTGTTTTATTTTATAAACAAGAGCTGGATTTCCTGCTGTTAATATGTAGGTATAATTAGGTGTAGTAGCAATAGACCTAAACTCTACCTCTTCATCTTCATTGAGTTTAATCACACCACGAGTAGGCGTTCCAGTAGATGGATTAATACTTCCATAGCTTCCTTTATTTCCAGCATACCAGTAGTTTCCATTACCATAATCTAGTGCTCGCACACTTATCGAATCGGTTAAAACTGGAATGATTTCGATAGTTGCATCTGTTATTTCTACAACAGCTTCCTGAGTAATTACTGATCTATTATCAGACTCTTTACAAGATATAATTACTATAATGGTAAGGATATAAATAAGGTTTTTCATATCGCAAAAATAATGACCTTTTTTATGGTTTTGATATTTAATGACACGCTTTCGCGAAAGCGTATACAAAAACAAATTTATTACCTAAAAAATCGAAGTCTATTAATTCAAGAAACGCCGCAATAAACGTACTTTTGCAAAATGAGATTTCATCATAATTTAGTTCAGGCTACCGTAGACGCATTGCATAACATTTTTAATGATGGTAAATATGCAGATCAAGCGATTCAAAAGATATTAAAACGCGATCCTCGTTGGGGTTCTCGCGATAGAGGTTTTATTGCAGAGACCACTTATGACATCGTGCGTTATAAACGATTATATGCAGAAATTGCCAATGTACGCGAACCATTCAAATCAGTAGATTTATGGAGAATGACTGCTGTATGGATTGTTCTTAAAGGCCATTCTGTTCCTGCATGGGAAGAGTATTATAATACTCCAGAACGTCGTATTAAAGGTCGTTTTGATGAATTAAGTAAAACTCGTGTTTTCAGAGAATCATTACCAGACTGGATGGATGAGTTGATACTTAAAGAAATAGGTGGAATCTGGGAGAAAGAAGCTAGCGCATTAAATAAACAAGCAAGTGTTGTTCTAAGAGCAAATAGCTTGAGAACAACTCCTACTGAGCTTAAAGAAAAATTACAAGCTGAAGAAATAGGTATTGATCAACAAGATCGCTTTGCCGATGCTCTTATCTTAAAACAACGTGCAAACGTGTTTATGACTCAGGCTTTTAAAGATGGACTTTTTGAGGTTCAAGATGCTGGTTCACAGCTTATCGCACCATTCTTACAGGTAAAACCTGGAATGCGTGTAATGGATGCTTGTGCTGGTGCTGGTGGAAAATCACTACATCTTGCCGCATTAATGGAAAATAAAGGTCAAGTTATAGCGACTGACATTTATCAAAGTAAACTCAACGAGTTAAAACGTCGTGCACGTCGCGCTGGTGCACACAATATTGAAACTCGACTTATTGATTCTACCAAAGTCATCAAGAAACTAGCCGGCAAAATTGATCGCCTTTTAATAGATGCACCATGTAGTGGATTAGGAGTTTTGCGTCGCAATCCAGATGCTAAGTGGAAAATGCAACCAGAATTTATTGAAGAAATTAAAGTTACTCAACAAGATATTTTACAACGTTACAGTACGGTTGTAAAACCAGATGGGATGATGGTTTATGCAACCTGTTCTATTTTACCGTCAGAAAATGAGAACCAGGTTCAAGAATTTTTAAAATCTGAAGCCGGTGCTACTTTTGAACTTGTTGAAGAACAATCATTACTCGCCCACAGAGACGGTTTTGATGGATTCTACATGGCATTAATGAAGAAAAAATAATTTTTACGACTACTTTTAAAGACATTACTATCTCTATAGTTTAATATATCATATTATGAAAAACATTGTTCTTTTTATACTTTTCATAAGCCTCAACGCCGCTGGTCAAATTCCAGCTGGATATTATAATTCAGCAAACGGTTTAACAGGCTATCCTCTAAAAACGGAGTTAAAGAATATTATATCAAATGGATATAATGCTCAAAGCTATGGTTCCTTGATTACCCTTTATGATACATCAGACAATGATGCTTATTTTGATAACGGTACGCAAACCAACACTATTCTAGATATGTACTCTGAAAATCCTACTGGAGCAGAGTCTTATAATTACACCATAGGTACTAATTCTAATTGTGGTAACTTTAATAGTGAAGGTGATTGTTATAATAGAGAGCATATTTTTCCTCAAGGTTTTTTTAGTCAAAACGAACCTATGCGTAGTGATGCACATCACGTGATCCCTACAGATGGATGGGTTAACGGTGGTAGAGGTAGCTTTCCTTTTGGAAATGTAAACCCTAACGGATCTAGTGTTACAACTTATAGCAATGGTAGTCGCAAAGGACCTTCTATCACAACTGGATTCAACGGTACTGTCTTTGAACCTATTGATGAGTTTAAAGGTGATATTGCTCGCATGTTGTTTTACTTTGCAACACGTTATGAAGATAACATCAACGATTCTGGTTGGGATGCTGCAAACGCAAGTGTAAATAATCCTAGAGATGGTTCCAGTGATCAGTTTTATGAGCAATGGTTTGTAGATCTATTACTAGACTGGAGTGCTCAAGATCCTGTAAGTCAAAAAGAAATAGATCGTAATAACGATATATACATTCATCAAAATAATCGTAATCCATACATAGATAACCCTAGTTATGTAGACATGATATGGACCGCTTCTACAAATACGGGTAATGGTTCTCTATTCCCTACACTTTCTGGAACCTATGTGGATACTAACTTAAGTGCTACAGTAGATGCTGGAGATGAAATTCAATACACTTATTCTATAGCAAACATAGGAACAACAACTATGTATAATCTAAGGGCTACATCACCTTTAGGAACTTTCAATCCAGGAAATCAATTAGCAAGTCTTGCTGCTGGTCAGACCGTAAATAATAATCCTTTTGGAACATTTACTTATGTGCTCACCGCTGCCGATGCTTCTAATAGTTGTGGTTGTATTACTAATCAACTACTACTAACTGCAGACTTTGATGCTGCAGGAACTACAGGAACTTTAAATGTTGCTAGTGATGATCCTAATAACTTTACAAATAATGACTCAGATGGTGACTTGCTACCAGATGACTTTACAACGGTAACTTATTCTAGTGGTGGATCTGGTCTAGCTGGAGATTTGTTTATATCAGAATATATTGAAGGAAGCAGTAATAATAAAGCTATTGAGATTGCAAACTTTACTGGAGCATCAGTTGATTTATCTAACTATACACTTGAATTAAGTCAAAATGGTAGCGGTTCATGGACCATTTTTGAGTCACTTACGGGAACTTTACCAGATCAAGAAGTTTATGTTCTTGCAAGAGGAAATGCAAATGCAGCTATAATAGCACAAGCTGATATATTACTAGGCAGCAGCAGTGTACTTAATTTCAATGGTAATGATGCCGTAGGTCTTTTTAGAGCTGGAGTATTATTAGACATAGTTGGTGATGCTAACAGCAGCGCAACTACTGAGGCAAATCAAACGCTAGTGCGTAAATCAAGTGTCATTGCTCCAAATGCTGTTTTTGATAAAGTTGCTGAATGGGATGTATTTACACAAGATGATTCTAGTGATTTAGGGATGCATACATTTGGTGGCACCGCAAGCGTTGCTGATAATATGTTACTTAATTTAAGTATTTATCCTAATCCATCTAGCGGTAGATTTGATTTCAACATAGATTACTTAGTGGAAGAAGTTCGTGTTTTTGATGTCGCAGGAAGACAGATAAAAAACAACTATACTCCTAATGAAGGACTGATTATAGAAAATAGCGGAATCTATTTTGTGAACGTTTCATTTCAAGGTCAAAGCAAAGTCTTTAAGGTGTTTGTCCAGTAATAGAATGAATTTATAAAACCATTAAAAAAAAGAGTCTCAATTGAGGCTCTTTTTTTGTTT
>JALZUY010000043.1 GCA_023301395.1 Nonlabens sp. | reverse complement strand
CCGCTTTCAATGATTGTTGTAGCTACGAGAACATCAAACTCACCGTTCATAAAGGCGAGCATCAACTCTTCTAGTTTCTTACCATCCATTTGTCCGTGACCTATACCTATTTTAGCATCGGGCACAGAACGTTGAATCATTCCAGCAACCTCTGTAATATTATCAATGCGATTGTGTACAAAAAACACTTGTCCACCGCGAGAAATCTCATAGCTCACCGCATCGCGTATTGTTTCTTCAGAGAATCGTACCACTCTAGATTCAATAGGATGACGATTAGGTGGCGCCGTTTTAATAACACTTAAATCACGTGCAGCCATTAATGAAAACTGTAACGTTCTAGGAATAGGAGTTGCCGTTAAAGTAAGCGTATCAATATTTTCTTTAATCGTCTTAAGCTTATCCTTTACACCTACACCAAATTTTTGTTCCTCATCAATAATCAACAGTCCAAGATCTTTGAACTGAACCGATTTACTCACTAATTGATGCGTTCCTATCACAATGTCTACCTGACCACTTGTAAGACCTTCTAGAACACCTTTACGCTCTTTTGCACTTCTAAATCTATTCAAGTAATCTACAGTTACTGGTAAATTCCCTAAACGTTCTTTAAAAGTCTTTGCATGTTGAAAAGCAAGAATGGTAGTAGGAACTAGGATCGCTACTTGTTTCCCATTAACAGCAGCTTTAAAAGCAGCACGTATAGCAACCTCTGTCTTACCAAAACCCACATCTCCACATACTAATCGATCCATAGGACGATCACTTTCCATATCTGCTTTCACATCAGCCGTTGCAGAGCTTTGATCTGGTGTATCCTCATAAATAAAACTTGCTTCTAGCTCATTTTGAAGATAACCATCTGGCGCAAACTGGAATCCTTTTTTGGCACGACGTTTTGCGTATAGCTGAATCAAATCAAAAGCGATTTGCTTCACCTTAGTTTTCGTTTTGGCTTTCAATTTTTTCCAAGCTGGGCTACCTAGTTTATAAACCTTAGGTGTTTTCCCATCTTTACTGGAGTACTTAGTAATCTTATGTAATGAGTGAATGGAAACATATAAAATATCTCGCTCGCCATAAACTAATTTAATAGCCTCTTGCTGCGTTCCATTCACATCAATTTTTTGTAATCCACCAAATTTTCCTATTCCGTGATCGATATGAGTTACATAATCACCTATTTCTAGTGTGTTGAGTTCTCTTAAAGTAATGGCCTGCTTCTTAGCATACCCATTTTTCAATTTGAACTTGTGATATCTGTCAAAGATTTGATGATCTGTATAACATGCAATACGTAAATCGTGATCGACAAACCCTTTAAACAAGGTCATGACTACGGTTTCATATTTCACATCAGCGCTCATATCGTTGAAGATGTCTTTGAAACGCTTAGCTTGTTGAGCAGTACCACAGAATAAGTAAGACGTGTAGCCGTTTGCCTCGTTTTCTTTTAAATTCTCCACAAGCAAGTCAAATTGCTTATTAAATGATGGCTGTGGAACTGTATTATATTTAATATTCCCTGATTGCGTCGTTAACTCAATCAAGTTATAGTTTGATAATTGCTTTTTTATAAGAGCAGCATCACAAAATATCTCGGCTGGTAATAGCTGTCTGATTTCGCCTTGCAATTCACTATATGCTTGTTCCGCTTTCGCGAAAAGCGAATCCAAAGTACCATATAGCAATTCCACATTCTCTGCAAAAATGACTGTCTTACTCGATAGATACTTCAAGAAGCTTTCTCTATTCTCTTCCAGTTTTTTATTCTCCACATTTGGAATTATGGAGATTTTCTTAATTTGATCTTTAGATAATTGTGTTTCTACATCAAACACTCGCATGGTATCAATCTCATTTCCAAAAAACTCAATACGATATGGTTCATCATGAGAAAAAGAAAACACGTCTAATATTCCACCACGCACAGAGAATTCGCCGGGTTCTGTAACAAAATCGACGCGTTTGAATTCATATTCAAACAATACTTCATTTGCAAAATCAATAGAAATTTGATCACCAACCGAAATTTTAAGTGTGTTTTTCTCAAGCTCTTTACGAGTCACTACCTTTTCAAATAATGCTCCAGGATAAGTGACTATGATTGCCAGTTTCTTACGGGAATTGATACGGTTAAGCACCTCAGCACGTAGTAACACATTTGCATTATCAGTTTTTTCAATTTGATAAGGTCGCCTATAACTTCCTGGATAGAAAAACACTCGATCTTCACCTATCATCTTCTCAAAATCATTGAGCATGTATGCAGCTTGCTCCTTATCGTTTGCGATAACTAGAAATGGTTTTTCCATTTCATCAAAAATGGAGCTCGCAGTTATTGTAAATGCACTGCCTTGTAGACCACTTAAATGAGCATGACCTTGAGATTGAGACACAACTTCTCGCAAACCTTGCGTTTGTGAAGCTTTTTCAAATTGATTAATAATAGTATTAAAACTCATATCTAAGCGGTAAAGATAAGCCTAGAAAATAGGTCACTCAAGAATATTGAGTTTTCTTTAGTTGATAAATAAGATTGTTATTTTGATTTCAATCTTTCTATCTCGGTTTCCAATTGAATTATTCTAATATTTTTTTCTTGAATACGTTCCTCCATTTGTGAAATTAGCTTTTCTGATAGTATATTAGCAACCTCAGCATAGCCTACTCCATTGTTTGTTTCAATATTATTGTTTATAAACAATGGAG
>JALZUY010000042.1 GCA_023301395.1 Nonlabens sp. | reverse complement strand
TATCTCCACCCATATAAATCTTAGGGTCAAAATTGCTAAACAGGCTAAAGAAATCGATATTGAATCCTATTGCAAGCGGTATTAAACCTAAAACGGTTGTGATCGCTGTAAGTAATACAGGTCGTAAACGTGCCTTTCCTGCTTGTACGATAGCGTTAAAAGAATCTTCTTTACTGATGAGGTGCTTATCATCATCTATTCCTAATTCTTCTCTTCTACGTAGTTTCAAAATATCTACATAATCAATAAGTACTACACTGTTATTTACTACAATTCCAGCAAGTGATATAATTCCCATCATAGTCATCATAATTACAAATGGCCATCCAGTAACCATAAGTCCTAAGAATACTCCTATGAAACTCAAGAATATCGAGATCATAATAATAGTAGGCTTAGAGATCCCACCAAACTGGAAAATAAGAATAAAGAATATCAAGGCTAGACCTACCATAAGAGCAGTCATTAAAAATGCTTGCTGTTTATTTTGTTCTTCTAGTTGCCCTGTGTAGTCTACTTTAATAGAGTCAGACATTCCTTCATAATCGAGCATCTCATTCTGGATTTGAGCAACTGCTGCTCCAGCATCACTATATCCAGGTCTCAATGCACTGTAAACAGTAACTACTCTTTTATTGTTTTTATGCTTAATAGAACTAAAACCAGATACGTTTTCTTGAGTAGTAACAGCGCTTACTGGTATTTCTAATACTCTACCAGTGGCCATATCTCTATAAGTAATACGCTGGTTAAATAAAGAACTACGGTCATAACGGTTCTCTTCATTAAAGCGCACGTAGATATCATAATCCTCGCCATCTTCTTTATAAACTCCTGCTTTCTCTCCAAAGATGGAGCGACGCAATTGCATACCTACCTGACTGGCGCTTATTCCTAATTCTCCAGCTTTCTCACGATCAACCTTCACTTGTAATGCAGGCTTACTCTTGTTAACATCGATTTTAAGTTCGTCTACTGGTGCGATGTTTTTCTCGTTTAAGAATTTTACCATACGCTCAGCAGTAACAATAAGGTCATCATAATCATCACCTTGCAATTCTATGTTGATAGGATATCCTGCTGGTGGACCAGCGGCATCTTTCTCTACACTAATCGCAATCCCTGGGAATTTCCCTTGAACGGCTTCTTGAACTTTTTTACGTAATAATTCACTATCAGTTCCTTCACGGTACTTGAATTCTCTCATAGAAGCGGTAATCTTACCTTTGTTAGGCATCTCAGCACTGCTACCACCGTCAGTTTGTGGGTTTCCTGCGCCTTCACCTACTTGAGAAACGGTACTTTCTACCAGTACATTTTCTTCATTACTATCTAGGTACATTCCTTCATTAATCACATCATAAACTATGCTCTCAATCTCTTGAGTAGTTTGGTTTGTTTTAGTAATAGAAGTTCCTTGAGGATATTCTATATAAACTATAATCTGGTTAGGTGTATTCTCTGGAAAGAACTGAATCTCTGTACGACCAGACCCTACAGACCATCCAAAGTAAAGTGCCAATACTCCAAAAAACATAACAACCATTCCAGCCGAAAAGAAATAAGGTTTCTTACCTCTTAATGCAAATCTTAAGAAACGCTCATAAGTATTATCTAACCATTTCAACATCCTGCGCTGGAAGAATAAAGTGGCTCCTTTTATAACGTATTTATACAACCATAATAAGATGACAGTAACAACCATCACAGATCCTAGACCGCTCATTGCTCCACCAAAAAGCATAATCATCAAACCTATTCCACCCATTACGGCAGTGATTATAATTAAGTTCTTAAGAGGTATGCGTTTTTCATCGATGCTCATGTATTTAGATACCAGCATAGAGTTAAAGAAAATGGCAACTATTAAAGAACTACCTAAAACGACAGATAAAGTTATAGGGAAATATTTCATAAATTCTCCCATCACACCAGGCCATAAACCTATAGGTACAAAAGCAGCAACCGTAGTAAGTGTAGAAATAATAATAGGAACAGCAATTTCACCTATTCCTATTTTGGCTGCTTTAATGCGTGACATTCCTTCTTCATCCATTAAACGATAAACGTTCTCTACGACCACAATTCCATTATCCACCAGCATGCCTAATCCCATAATCATGGCAAAAAGAATCATTGTGTTTAAGGTGTATCCTAAGAAATTAAGAATGATAAAACTCATTAACATAGACATAGGAATTGCAAACCCTACAAAGAGTGCATTTCTAAACCCTAAGAAGAACATTAACACGGTAACAACCAGTATTACTCCAAAAATGATATTGTTTACCAGATCATCCACTTGATTAAGCGTGCGGCTAGAACCATCATTAGTAATCGTAATATCTACATTATCAGGTATTTTCCCATTCTCTTGAGAAGCAGCGACTATTTCTCTTATACTTTCAGAAGCGGTAATCATATTTTTACCTGAAGACTTCTTAATGTCAATCATGACCACAGCATCACCAGACTCTCTTGCATAGGTTGTTTTGTCCTCTTCTTTGAAGTTCACCTGTGCAATATCTTTAAGGTAAATAGGTCCAGTTTCATTCTTAACTACAAAACGTTCTAGTTGCCCTGGTTCTGTGATTTCACCTAGGATTCTAATTGTACGTCGCTGATTTTCAGTCTTGATGTTACCAGCACTCATAGTAGCATTTCCTCCACGTACAGCGTTGATAATGTTGTCAAAACTGACTTTGGCAGCTGTCATTTTATAGATGTCTACAGCAACTTCTACTTCTAGATCTTGTGCGCCTCTTATACTAGCTTCCTTTATCTCTTTAAGACTTTCAATCTCATCTTGCAGGTATTCTGCAAATTCTTTGAGTTCACGTACGGTATAATCACCACGCAAGTTGATGTTCATAATAGGAACTTCTTCACTCATTTTGAGATCAAAAACGTTAGGTTCAATCTTAGCACCATTAAAAGTAGGCCAGTCTTCATTAGAAGTTTCTACATCTATTTCATCTTTTACTTTTTGCTTTGCAGCTTCCACGGTAATACTGGTTCCTAGAATAGATCCTTCTTCAAACTCTACGGTGATAATAGAATAGTCTTCTTGAGAAGTAGAAAGAACCTTTGCAACACCCGATATGTTTTTCAATCGATCTTCTAGAGGATCTGTAACTAGTCTTTCAATATCCTCAGCGGTGTTACCTGGATAGACACTTGAGATATAAATCTTAGTTTCTTTTACCTCAGGAAAATCTTCTCGAGGCATGGCAAAATAGCCTTGAACTCCTAGCACTAGAACCAGTGCGATAAGAATCCATATTACAGTAGAGTTGTTAATTGCCCATGAGGAAAATCCGAACTCTTTTTCACTTTTCTTTCCCATTGTTTAGGCTTTTTTAATTCTAATTTGTTGGTCTTCTTTTACACTACGTGCTCCTTCAACGATAATGTTATCGCCTTTCTCTAGACCGCTCGTAATCTCTATTAAATTTTCACTTGCTTTACCCGTTTTGATTAACCTTCTTTTTGCAATTGCAGTGTTAAAATCTTTTCCTTCTTTTAAATCTGTTGCAATCATCACATACTGGTCCCCATTTTGATTCTCACTTATCACTGCTAGTGGAATAAGAATGGCTTCTTGATTTGAATAATCATTGATTTTTAAACGAGCCGTAAGATTAGGTTTTACATTTCCGTTCTTATTATCTACTGGAATCTCAATTTTAAAAGAACGATTTGACGGATTTATAAAAGCACTAGTTTGTCTTACTTTACTAGTTACTTTTTCTCCTAAAACTGGGAAATCAACCTCTACATTAGTTCCTTTTTTTACAGACGTGATGTAATTTTCTGGAACTTCCACTTCTATATACATTTCACTAAGATTGACGATTCTTATAATTTGAGACATTCCTGGACTTACAGTATTTCCCTGCTCAATCATCACGTCATCTATCACACCAGAAAACGGAGCCGTAATTACCGTTTTAGATAGTTGTTGCTGCATTGATTTTATTGCATTTTCTTGAGATTCATAGTTTGCCTTAGTCTGTAGATACTGTATCTCAGAACCTATGTTTTGATCCCATAATCTTTTTTGACGCTCAAAAGTAGTTTTGGCAAGCTGTGATTGCACTTTCATTTGTTCAATGCTTTGTGCCATTCCGCCATCATCAATTCTTGCAAGTCGCTGTCCTTTGGAAACACGCTGTCCTTCTTTCACATAAACATGAGTAAGAATACCAGGTACTTCTGGCATTAAAGAGATGTTTTGCTTAGTGTTCACACTACCTTGAAGTTCTATGAAGTGATTATAAACGGTATCAGTAATAGCAGCTATGCTTACTAGTGCACCATCTTTTTTCACACTGTTTTTATCTTGATACTTCTCTATAGATTTTATCTCGTTCTCAAGTTCTTTTTTGGCATTCAATAACTCGATTTTTTTATCAGCAATAACTTTAGCATCACCAGTTGCAATGATTTCATCTATGGTAAGTTCTTTGCCACCACAAGAGACTATAAATGCTGCCGTAAGTATGATTAATATTTTTTTCATGATATGGAAATTCTTAGGTGTGATTTAATTTTGGGTTGTGTAGTTAGGTGTGTTGAGGATGGTTTCAAGATTTGCTTTTTCAGTGATTACTTGAAACATACTATTGAGTAATTGCGCTTGAGTATTGTACAATTGCGTTTGTGCCTGTCTTAGGTCAAAGCTTGAAGCGATTCCTTCTCTAAATTTGATGGTATTTTTATTTTCAATACGTTCTGCCAGTGCTAGGTTATCCTTACTAGTCATATAATTATCTATAGCAGTTTGGTAATTATTTACAGCTGTTTCATAATTAAGACGTATTTCTTCCATAGTACGAGTTAAGTCAGTTTCGGCTTGATCCCATGCTATTTTTGTGCGATCCTGAGCCGCTTTTCTTCCCATAGAACTAAAGATAGGAACGTTAATGCTCACGCCAGCAATAGATTGCTGGAACCACTGCTGGTCCCTATTAAAAAATGCAAAATCGTTATCAAAAGTTTGAATTCCATAGTTTACAAAACCACTAACAGTAGGTAATCCTTTTGCTTTTTCAAGTTTATACTCTAGACGACGTTGTTGTGTGAAGTTATATGCGATAAGATAATCAACCGTATTTTCTACTTCAATTGATTTGTCAGTTACAGATGGGTCAATATTCCCCATCGCTAGAGACTCAAGATTATCGTTTAAAACAACTGGAGTGCCAAGTTCAATTCCTATGGCAAGTTTTAACATGTCCATAGCAATTTCCTGCTGCCTTGTTGCGCTATTAAGTTGATTGTTGAGTTGCGCAAGAGTGATTTGTAACTGTTCTACATCTTCCTCTTCTGTAAGGCCGTTTTCAAATATTTTAGTTACTTCATCTAGATTCTTTTGAAGAGCATCGCGGTTTTTAGTAATGATCTGTATGTTTTCTTGAGTTAGTAAAACACCACCATAGGCGTTAATAATTCCTTTGCGTACTTCTAAACGGGTCTTATTATTTGCGTTTTCAGAGAAGTCTAGAAAAGTTTTTGAAGCCTCAAGTGCTACTAAATAAGAACCATCAAAAATGAGCTGAGTTAAAGTTGCCGTAAGATTCATACTTTGTTTAGGGCCAAAAATGACAGGAACAAAAGTCCCAGGTGCTCCACCAGCAATCTCTCCTGGTAATGGTGTAATGGGTTGTTTTAACTGGTTTTGATAATTTACAGAACTATTAATTTGTGGTAAGCCAGTTGCTGTAGTTTCCCATTTTTGTTTCAATGCTTTTGCGATATCTCGCTGCGCATTAATCGCTTGATAATTGTTTTCTAGTCCGTGTTCTATAGCTTGTTCTAGTGTAAAGCTATAACTGGATGAAGTAGGTTCTTGGGCATACGCTTTCGCGAAAGCGAGTCCAAAAATAAACAGTGCTATTTTAATATTACTGTGCATTTAATCGTGGTTTGTGTTAGTGATTTGGTTGAGTATTTGACGACCTGATGGAGTAACAATTCCACGCAAGTGATATTCTAAATATTGTTCAAATAGATTTTGAACAGGAAATTGATCTGATGGGAATACTTGAAGGTTTTTAATCCCTTGAATCCCTATAAAATAAATACGAGCAATGAAGTCTATATCTATATTGTCTCTGTAAACACCTTGAGTAATCCCTTTAGAAACATTGCGCTGTATACAACTGCTCATGTGCGAAAACTGTAGATCAGTTATTTTTTTAAATACCTCAGGATAATATTTTTGCAACTGATACATAGGTGATGTTTGATCACCTTTAAGTTGTTTCATTACAAACTTTTTCACAGTATATAATTCTTCAATAGGATTTTGATTACCAGTATCCATAATATCATCTATTGAAGAGCATATGTGATTACACATAAATACAGAGGACTCTTCTACAAGTTGACTTTTGTTTTTGAAATGAGTGTAAAGAGTTTTTTTACTCATTCCCATTTTGGCAGCAATCTCATCCATAGTCACACTTTTAAATCCTAAGGATAAAAAGAGGTCTATAGAGACGTCGAGTATTTGTGGTTTTAATTCGTTCATATGCTGTAAAAGTCTACAAATATACAGGCAGGAAACTTTAAAAACGTTTAAAGTTTCCTAAGTTTTACAATTGTTTAACATTATGTGCATCATATAGATTTGTGACCTGTTATAAAAACCAAATACAATATCGAGCGAGAGTCGAGATATGGTGTTACTTTTACAGCATGAAAGAAATGAGCCAGTTAAGAACCCTATTCTTAGAAAACCTTAAGTCAAGAATTTCTGAAAAAGAACCTGCGTCACTTTATGATCCTGTACATTATATACTAGGACTAGGTGGTAAACGCCTGCGTCCTTTGCTTACTTTAATGAGTGCTCAAATGTATGGTACTACTATAGATAAGGCGATGGATGCTGCAATAGCGGTTGAGGTATTCCATAATTTCACTTTATTGCATGATGATATTATGGATGATGCAGATTTGCGTCGTGGTGAAGAAACGGTACATGTGAAATGGGATTTAAATACCGGGATTTTATCTGGTGATGCGATGCTTATTATGGCTTATCGACTATTCAATTCCTATGATCCACAAACCTTTTATGACCTGAATCAGGTGTTTTCAAGAACAGCTCTAGAGGTATGTGAAGGACAACAATATGATGTGGATTTTGAAACTCGAGATGATGTTACTATACTTGAGTATATCAATATGATCAAGTTAAAAACATCAGTACTGGTAGGTTGTGCGTTGCAAATGGGTGCTATAATCGCTGGTGTAGATAAAAAGGAACAAGACCTTATATATAGTTATGGACTTCATCTAGGGCTAGCGTTCCAGTTAATGGATGATTATCTAGATGCGTTTGGTGATCCAGCGACTTTTGGTAAAGAGGTAGGTGGTGATATAAGAGAGAATAAAAAGACTTTTCTATATTTAAAAAGTCTTGAAGATGAAGGTTGCGCAACAGAGTTAAAAGAATGGTTTGCAATGGATCATACAGAAATGAATGAGGAGCAAATCGAGACTAAAAAAGAGACTGTAAAAGTGTTCTTTGAAGAAAGTGGTGGCGCTGCGGCAACACAAGAAGCCATTAAATCTTATACAAATAAGGCTCTAGATATTATCGAGCAACTCTCTATAGACGATGATTCAAAAAAACAGCTCACTGCTTTTTCACTGGATTTAATGAGTCGAATCAGTTGATAATGAGTGATTTATTACCACAAATACAAGAAAAACTAGAATCTAGACACCACGTCTTTACGGTTTATAAGAATCAGGTCAACAAAGATCTAGAGCGTTCTGGCTTTCATTCAATTGATCAAGATAAACCTAAAGAGTTTTTAATGGAACTGGCATCTATGCTCAATGAAGCCATAGAAGATGCAAATCCTAAATTACAGCAACTCTATTACCTTGCCGATGTTCAAGAGCGCCATCTACAATATGGAATTATTCTAGGTTTTATAAACCGAGAATGGATTAAGATTCAGTTTAGGTTGCGGCAGTAAATTGTACAGTTTAGTTGTGTGTTTGAAATTTAATTAGCTTCAAAAAGTATGGAATAGAAAAGAAATTTAAAAAATAAATGATGTTTTTTCTTACTTAAAACTTGCATCTCTACTCTACTCTACTTTACTTTATGCTTTAATTTAAAATTTGCATAAAATGAAAAATATTTTCAAAGCTGGTCTACTAGCTGTTTTATTTGTAGGAATGAGTAGTTTTAGTAGTAATCATGATTCAATTGAATTATTGGATCCATGTGAAAACACCGCTAATGATGCTTATTTATTAGTTCAAACTTTCTTACCGGCAACTACACAAGGCCAACTAACTCAATTATGGCTCGATGTTTACTATTCTTGCTTGGATGAAAATGGGTACGGTGCGAGCAATTTTACTGTTACTATCCAAGGATAAATGAATTTTAAATTAAAATATTTATTACTGGTTTTCATATCATCGATAAGCATTGCTCAGAACCTTAAAGTTGATTATCAAGTGACGCTTGAAAGTTTTGACAGGGATTCTACAATTGAGATATCTCAGCAACAAGAGGTTATGTTGAAAAGGATAGAGGAAAGGATGAAAAACTCGGCAGAAAAACAAATCGTTACATTATATACTAAGCCTGACAATCAGTTTTTACTAGAAGTAAAAAAAGAAATGGGAATTGATGGTCAATATGTTTCGAGTTTAGGTGTCTCTCTTTTAAAGATTCACACTTATGTCTATGGTCGAGATGATAATTCTAATTTAGGTTATGATGATGGACAAGATTTCATTGTAAAATATGAGAATAGAATGGTGGAATGGAATATTACTAGTGAATATAAAGATATACTAGGTTTTAAATGTTACAAAGCCACTCCTAAGTATTTTCAAAAATATGATACAAAGGAATTAAATAGTTATCCCACTGAGGTTTGGTTTGCTCCTTCTATTAACAAGCGTGGCGGCCCTATTGTTCATTCAAATCTTCCTGGTTTAATTCTGGAGGTTAAATCAAAACAGTTTTTAATCTCTGCTTCTAGTATCGAAGAAATACAAGAGGATAAAAAAGTCCCTCAAATAGATAAAGAAATTATTACTGAATTTCAAGCTTATAAACGAACAAAAGCTACAGCGGAGGCTATGGAGTCAAGAATGAGGAATTAAAGGTTACATATCAAATGAAACAGTTACGTAAACAGCAAATAGTTTTCTTATTTGCTGTTTTTTTATTTATGAATCTAGCTTACAGTCAGCAAGTAAAGTTGATAGGGAAAGTTACCGACACTTTATTTGTGCCTATTTTGAACGCTACTGTATATTCTCAACCACTGGGACACGAAGAAGGTTTACATTTCTCTATTACTGATATGGATGGTAATTACAACCTGAATCTATCTAAAGGAAAAACCTATATTGTCACTATCAGTAATTTAGGCTATGATGAGATTAAAGACACTTTATCGATAGTTGAAAATAAAGTCAAAAACTATACACTAAGTCAAAGTACAGAAACCCTTGATGAAATAATTCTAAGGAAAAAACTAGCGGTCTCTGTTAAAAAAGACACTATAACCTATCAGGTGGATCAATTTATAAATGGAAATGAAAGAAAACTAAGAGATGTTCTAAAAAAATTACCAGGACTTGATGTCGATAGAGAAGGTAACGTTACCGTTAATGGAAAAGAAGTCACTAAGCTTATGGTGGATGGAAAGGATTTTTTCAATGGCGATGAAAAACTAGGCGTTAATAATATTCCAGCAGACGCTATAGAAGAAATAGTCGCTTTGGATAATTACACGGCTATTCCATGGCTCAAAGGGCTTACAGATAGTGATGAACTTGCCTTAAATATTAAACTAAAGGAAGGTAAACGCAATTTTGTTTTTGGAGATATAACAGCTGGTGCTGGTGTTAAAGAAAGGTATAAAGTAAATCCTTTACTCTTTTACTACAGTCCTAAAACGGCAGTAAATTTTATAGGAGATTTTAATAATACAGGAGTAAGGTCTTTTAAAACCAGTGATTATCTCAATTTTGAAATAGATAACTCTAGCTTATTAAACAATGTATCCAGTATCACAGAAACTTTAAACGATGATGTAGCAAAGTCCTTATCTAATGATGATTTTAGGGATTTAAAAACAATATTTGGTGCTTTCAATATCAACCATGATTTCAAATCGGGTATAAATATCACAGCTTATACAATTAATAATAACAATAATCAACTATCTAGAAATGAGTCACAGATTAACTATTTGACAAATCAAAATTTATCAGAATCACGTTTCATAGATAACAGTCAAGATTTATTTTTCACAGCAAATACGGTTAAATTAAACTATACAACCAGTCAAGATTTAGATATTTTAGGAAGAGTTGATTTTAAAGATTTCACGTCAGATTATGAAAGACGTTTGCAATCTGTCTCAGCAAATAATTCTCAATTCAATAATCTTACTCAGGCAACGGGTAATACCTTCTTTTCTTCAAAATTAGATCTTAATAAAAAGTTTAACTCTAAAAATATCTCAACTCTAGAAACTAGTTTTAAACTAGAAACAAGAGATAATAAAACTCAAAATTTATTTGTTCAACCTATATTTTCAGGAATTGTTCCATTGGTGGCTCAAAACTCAGGTGTTTTTGATTTAAGCCAGTTATCAATTACTAACACCTCTGAATTCAATCTTGGAATGAAACACTATTATGTGATTAATTCTTCTACACATTTATATCCACTCGTTGGTTTAAAAGTAACTAATACTGTTTTTGATAATTCATATTTTCAAATTCTAGATAACGGTACGGTTAATAGTTTTGAAAGTCAAGGATTCAATAATATACTTTCTAGTAAAATAGGTGATTATTATGCAGGTTTACAATTGAAGAAAAAATATGGAAATTATATAGTTAAACCAGCTTTAGTTGCTCATTTATATGATTGGAATGCACAACAAATGCAAACTGAAATTATTTCTAATTCAAAAGTTGTAGCTCTTCCAGAACTGATGGTGGAGTATGAATCTTCTAATACCAGAAAGTTGCGATTTAAATATCAAATGAGATCTAGGTTTGCAAACCCTATCAATTTTGCAAATAGATTACGTATTAATTCATTTAATCAACTAGCACTGGGAAATGAAAACTTAGAAAATTCTTTGTCCCATAATTATAGTTTGGGATACTCGTCATTTAAACTGCTTGAGGGAACAATTTTAAACGCATCTTTATCTTATAGTCATTTTATTAAAGGTATAAGAAATAGCACTAATATTCAAGGAATAAATCAAGTACAAACCTTAATTTACACAAGCCTTCCTGAGGATAATTATAGTGCTCGTTTTAAGTACAGCACTTATTTATGGAATCTAAAGTGGTCTTACAATGGTAATCTTAATTTAAGCGATTACAAACGAGTAATTAACGAGGCTACCTTAGGTTATAACTCACTATTTGCTAGTAATAAGATAGAGGTAGAAACAAGGTTTAAAAAAGGTTTAAATTTTGAGATTGAATTAGAACATCAGTTAAATGATTTAGAAGGATCTGGTATTTCTAATAATTTTGAAACTTGGAACTCGACAGCAATTGCAGAGATTAGCTTTCTAAAAAACTTCTTGTTTAAATCAGATTTTGATTTGACTTATTTTAAAAATAATGTCACTCGAGAATCCAATGATTTTAATACTCTAAACGCATCCATAGAATACTGGAAAGAGTCATCAGCATGGAGCTTTAGAGTTGATGCAACTAACTTGCTAGACAATCAAATAAGACTGTCTAATAGTATCAATCAATTCCAATCCACAGAAAATCAAGTATTTGTTCAGCCTAGGATAATAATGCTGTCTATATCTTATAAATTATAGGTTTAAACTTTTATTAAAAATAATTAAAACAACACTCTGACAAAAGGCTGTATTCCATTTGCATACACGCTACGGCGATCATTAAAAAGAACATCATATCGTGCGCCTATTACAAAGTTCCCTTGTCGATAACCTGCACCTAAGAAAAGGGCTGGAACCCAGTAATTATCATCAAAACTGGAATCGGCAAAATTTCTATTGACGTTGAGATATTCAAAATCTGCGCTTACTTGAAGTAAATCGATAGGTGATGCTATTGCAATTAAACTAGCTCCAGCAATAGTAGATTTAAAATCATCAAAACGGTTTAAATCTCTTTCAGAATAGCTGTAATTCAAACCTGCACCTACGCCTACGTTATCATTAACCTGATAAATAGCTTGTGGAGCAATTAAAATTGAGTTAAAATTATTTCCAAAGTTTGCACCTACATTTCCACCAAACCTTACATTTTCCCAAAAATTGGATTTAGTATCATCCTGTTGACCATGGGATTGATAAAAAAAGAGGCTTAAAATTAAGAATATCGCAATCGATAATGTAGAAGTGTTTTTCATAATGCTGTTTTTTAGCTATTTCAATAGTTATAAATATACAAAAGTCGATGCCATCCGACCACTTTTCTTTATTTTTGCTGTAACATTTGATAAAAAGGAGAATTCCTTCGATATATGGACAAGTTTTCGTTTCTGAACGCAGCACATACCGCGCACTTCGCACAACTTTACGATGAATATTTAATAAATCCGGATAGGGTAGAACCATCATGGAGAGCTTTTTTCCAAGGTTTCGACTTTGGAATGGAAAGCGCTCATGAAGGTGATTTTGAAATGAATCAGGCAGCAGCGCCAGTTGCTATTCCTGAGAACGTTCAAAAAGAATTCCAGGTGGTTAAGTTAATTGATGCTTACCGCACAAGAGGCCATTTGTTTACTAAGACCAATCCTGTAAGAGAACGACGTACTTATGAGCCTACACTTGATTTAGTAAACTTCGGTTTATCTGATGCAGATCTAAATACAGATTTTGATAGTGGTGATTTAATAGGAATAGGTAAAACAAGTCTTAAAAATATCATTGCACACCTAGAGCAAGTGTATTGTGAAAGTATAGGTGTTGAGTATATGTACATACGTAAGCCTGCAGAGATAAAGTGGATTCAAAACTGGTTGCACAAGAATAACAACCAACCTAATTTCAATAAAGAAGAAAAAACACAAATTCTTAAGAAACTCAATGAAGCGGTTTCTTTTGAATCATTTTTACATACTAAGTACGTTGGGCAAAAACGTTTTTCTCTAGAAGGAAACGAGTCATTGATCCCAGCGCTAGACGCACTAATTGAAAATGCAGCAGATAAAGGAGTCGATCAATTTGTGCTAGGAATGGCTCATCGTGGTCGCTTGAATGTGCTTACAAACATTTTTGGAAAACCTGTAAAAGATATCTTCTCTGAGTTTGATGGAAAAGATTATGCGCAGGATATTTTTGATGGAGATGTGAAATACCACTTAGGTTACACAAGCAAGAGAAAAACAGATAACGGTAATGATATCAATATAAATATTGTTCCTAATCCATCTCACCTTGAAACCGTAGGAGCTGTAGTAGAGGGAATTACACGTGCAAAACAAGACATGCACACACCACATAATTTTTCAAAGGTGTTACCTATAGTATTACACGGTGATGCAGCAATCGCTGGTCAAGGAATTGTTTATGAAGTAGTGCAAATGGCACAACTCGATGCTTATAAAACGGCAGGAACGATTCATATGGTAGTGAATAACCAGGTAGGTTTTACTACCAATTATTTAGACGCTCGTTCTTCAACCTATTGTACAGATATTGCAAAAGTGACACTATCACCAGTACTTCACGTAAACTCAGACGACGCTGAAGCTGTGGTGCATGCCATGAACTTTGCACTGGATTACCGCATGGAATTTGGTCGTGATGTATTCATTGATTTGTTAGGTTATAGAAAATATGGACATAATGAAGGTGATGAGCCCATGTTTACCCAACCTAAACTTTATAAAGCTATAAAAAAGCATGAAAATCCACGTGATATTTATGCAGCAAAGCTTCTTGCCGACGGTGTTATTGATAGTACCACAGTTAAGAAATTTGAAAAGGATTATAAAAATAAACTAGAAGATCAACTTGTATCTTCTCGTGAAATAGAAAACACAGTAATTACACCATTCCTGCAAGATGAATGGAAAGGATTTGAGCAAGCTACTGAGGTAGAGATGATGCAAAAAGTCGATAGTGGTGTG